>JALHNW010000009.1 GCA_022843345.1 Rubritepida sp.
CCTTCCAGGCGGCGTCGGGCACGGGCATGCGGCCGGTGGCGCGGAACTCGCGCATCGTGCGCGCCGTCAGCGCGGGGTCGCTGCCCATGAGGACGTGCAGCAGGCGCTCGAAGTTGGACGAGACCTGGATGTCCATGGACGGGGACAGGCTGGGTTCGACGGGGCGCGCGCTCATGTCGTTCGAGGCCAGGAAGCGGGCCAGGATGTCGTTGCGGTTGGCGCCCACGATGAAGCGCCCGATGGGCAGGCCCATGCGGCTGGCGACCCAGGCGGCCAGCACGTTGCCGAAATTGCCGGTGGGGACGGAGACGGCGACCTCGCGCTCCGGCGCCCCCAGGGCGAGGGCGGCGGCGGCGTAGTAGGGCACCTGGGCGGCGATGCGCGCCCAGTTGATGGAATTCACCGCGGCCAGCCGCATCTCGTGGCGGAACGGGGCGTCCACGAACATGGCCTTCACCATGTCCTGGCAATCGTCGAAGGAGCCTTCGACCGCGAGGTTGGCGACGTTGGGGGAGAGGACCGTGGTCATCTGCCGGCGCTGCACCTCGGAGGTGCGGCCGCGCGGGTGCAGGATGACGATGTCCACCGCCGCGCGGTCGCGGCACGCCTCGATGGCCGCGCTGCCCGTGTCGCCGGAAGTCGCGCCGACGATGGTGATGCGCTCGCCGCGCTTCGTCAGCACGTGGTCGAACAGGCGGCCGAGGAGCTGGAGGGCCAGGTCCTTGAAGGCGAGCGTCGGGCCGTGGAACAGCTCCAGCGCGAAGGCGCCCCCGTCCAGCTGGACCAGGGGGACGACGGCGGGGTGGCGGAAGCTGCCATAGGCGTCGCGGCACATGCGGTGCAGGTCTTCGAAGGCGACGGCGCCGCCGGTGAAGGGGTGGATGACGCGGGCGGCGAGCTCGGCATAGGGCAGGCCGCGCAGGGCGCGCCATTCGGACGGGCTGAACTGCGGGAAGGATTCGGGCAGGAACAGCCCGCCATCCTCGGCCAGGCCGGCGAGCAGGACATCCTCGAAGCCGCGGGGCGCGGCTTCGCCTCGGGTGGAGACGTAGCGCATGGGGTTGGTTGTAGGACAGAATCTCGCACAGGGCGATGCGCCCGCTTGCTCCCGGCGCGCGATGGAACCATCTTCCCGGTGATATGACCGGAGTGGTGCCATGAGCGAACCCGCGCGCCGTGCGACCGACGCCTATCGCAAACGCCTCGCCCGCGATGGGCTGTCGCGCTTCGAGGTGGTCGGCCACGAGGGCGACAAGCAGCTTCTGCGCCAGGTGGCTCGCCGGCTGGCGGCGGGGGATGGCGAGGCCGAGGCGCTGCGACGCCTGTTGCAAGGCGGCGCTGCGGCGCCGCGGCGGGGCGGGCTGCTGCGTGCCCTGCGCGATTCGCCGATGGTGGGGGCGGAGCTGGATCTGGCGCGGGTGGAGGCGGAGCCCCGCGACGGCTTCGCGTGATCCGCTTCCTGCTGGACACGAACGTCATCAGCGAGACGGTCAGGGCGGAACCGGCGCCCGCCCTGCTGCGATGGCTGGACCAACGGCTGGACGAGGAGTTGTTCATCGCGTCGCTGACCCTTGCCGAGATCGAGCGCGGCATCCTGCTGGCGCCGTCGGGCCGGCGCCGGGACGCGCTGGTGGATTGGTTCCACGGGGCGTCCGGGCCGCCGCGCTTCTTCGCCGGCCGCGTGCTGCCCTTCGATGCGGCGGCGGCGGCGCACTGGGCGCGGCTGATGGCCGAGGGACGGGCGGGCGGACGCCCCCGGCCGCCGCTCGACATGGTGATCGCGGCTACGGCGCTGGCCCATGGCTGCCGCATCGCCACCGCGAACCTGCGGGATTTCGAGGGGCTCGACGCACTCAACCCGCTGAAGGACGGTGCTGGCTGAGCGCCCCCGCCGCCTACTCCGCCGCCTGCATGAGCTGCCTTTCCGCGTACTCCTCCAGCGGCGCGCAGGTGCAGACCAGGTTGCGGTCGCCATGGACGTTGTCCACGCGCTTCACCGGCGGCCAGTACTTGTTGGCGCGCACCCAGGGCAAGGGAAAGGCCGCCTCCTCGCGCCCGTAGGGGTGCGCCCAGGCGGTGGCCGTCACCTCGGCCGCCGTGTGGGGGGCGTTCTTCAGGACGTTGTCGGCCTTGTCGGCCCGGCCCTGCTCGACCGCGCGGATCTCGGCGCGGATGGCGATCATCGCCTCGGCGAAGCGGTCCAGCTCGGCCTTGGTCTCGCTTTCCGTGGGCTCGACCATCAGCGTGCCGTTCACCGGCCAGGACATGGTGGGGGCGTGGAAGCCGTAGTCCTGCAGGCGCTTGGCGATGTCCTCCACCAGCACGCCGCCGCCCTGGCCGAAGCCGCGGCAGTCCAGGATGCATTCATGCGCCACCATGCCGCCCGCGCCGCGGTAGAGGATGGGGAAGTGCGGCGCCAGCACGCTCGCCAGGTAGTTGGCGTTGAGGATGGCCACCTCGGTGGCGCGCGTCAGCCCCTCGGCGCCCATCATGCGGATGTAGGCGTAGGAGATGGGCAGGATGGCCGCGCTGCCGAAGGGCGCGGCGGAGACGGGGCCGAAGCCCGTTTCGGGCCCCGCCTCGGCCACCAGCGGGTGGTTGGGCAGGTGCGGCGCCAGGTGGGCGGCGACGCCGATGGGCCCCACCCCCGGCCCGCCGCCGCCATGGGGGATGCAGAAGGTCTTGTGCAGGTTCAGGTGGCACACGTCCGCGCCGATGGCGGCCGGGCTGGTGAGGCCGACCTGCGCGTTCATGTTCGCGCCGTCCATGTACACCTGCCCGCCCTGCGCGTGGACGATGGCGCAGATCTCCTGGATCGCCGCCTCGTACACGCCGTGGGTGCTGGGGTAGGTGACCATGAGCGCGGCCAGGCTGGGGCCGTGCTGCGCCGCCTTGGCGCGCAGGTCGTCCAGGTCCACGTTGCCGTCGCGGTCGCAGGCCGTCACCACCACGCGCATGCCGGCCATCACGGCCGAGGCCGGGTTGGTGCCGTGCGCGGAGGACGGGATCAGGCAGATGTCGCGGTGCCCCTCGCCGCGGGCGCGGTGGAAGGCGCGGATGGCCAGCAGGCCCGCATATTCGCCCTGGCTGCCGGCATTGGGCTGCAACGACACGGCCGCGAAGCCGGTGACGGCGCAGAGCCAGGATTCCAACTGGCGGATCATGGCGAGGTAGCCCTGCGCCTGGTCCACCGGCGCGAAGGGGTGGATGTCGGCGAAGCCGGGGAAGGTGACGGGGATCATCTCCGCCGTCGCGTTCAGCTTCATGGTGCAGGAGCCGAGCGGGATCATGGAGCGGTTCAGCGCCACGTCCTTGTCCTCCAGCCGCTTCATGTAGCGCAGCATGGAGTGCTCGGCGTGGTGGGCGTTGAACACCTCGGCGGTCAGGAAGGGCGTGGTGCGGGCGAGGCCGGCGGGCATGGCGCCGCGCGGCTCGCCGGGCGCGCCGCCCATGATGGCGCAGAGCGCGTCGAGTTCGGCGCGCGTCACCGTCTCGTCCATCGCCACGGCCACCGCGCCGTCCAGGCGGCGCAGGTTGAAGCCGGCGGCCAGCGCCGCCGCCATCACGGCGTCGGTCTCGGCGCCCGTCTCCAGCACCACCGTGTCGAAGAAGTGGCCGTGGCGGAGCGGGAAGCGGGAGGCGCCGGCCAGCAGGCGGGCCAGCAGGTGGGCGCGGCGGGCGATGCGGCGCAGCCCCTCGGGGCCGTGCCAGACGGCGTACATGGACGCCATCACCGCCAGAAGCACCTGGGCGGTGCAGATGTTGCTCGTCGCCTTCTCGCGCCGGATGTGCTGCTCGCGCGTCTGCAAGGCGAGGCGCATCGCCGGCGCGCCGGCCGCGTCCACGGAAACGCCGACGAGGCGGCCGGGCAGGCTGCGCTTCAGCGCGTCGCGCACCGCCATGAAGCCGGCATGCGGCCCGCCATAGCCCAGCGGCACGCCGAAGCGCTGGGAGGAGCCGACGACGATGTCGGCCCCCATCTCGCCCGGCGGGGTGAGCAGGGTCAGCGCCAGCAGGTCGGCGGCCACGATGGCGAGAGCGCCGGCCTCGTGCGCGGCGGCGATCTCGGGCGCGATGTCGCGCAGGACGCCTTCCGTGCCCGGGTACTGCGTCAGCACGGCGAAGGGCAGGTGGGCGGCGGCGGCCTCGGCCAGCTCGGCCGGCGGGACGGCGACGACCTGGATGCCCACCGGCTCGGCGCGCACGCGCACCACGGCGAGCGTCTGCGGGTGCAGGTCGTCGGCCACGAGCAGCACGTCGGACTTCGCCTTGTGCACGGAATGGGCCAGGGTCACGGCTTCCGCCGCCGCCGTCGCCTCGTCCAGCAGGGAGGCGCCGGCGACCGGCAGGCCGGTCAGGTCGGCCACCATGGTCTGGAAGTTGACCAGCGCCTCCAGCCGGCCCTGCGCGATCTCGGCCTGGTAGGGGGTGTAGGCGGTGTACCAGCCCGGGTTCTCCAGGATGTTGCGCAGGATCACCGGGGGCGTGCGCGTGCCGTGGTAGCCCATGCCGATGAGGCTGCGCTTCACTTGGTTGCGCTCGGAAAGCGCGCGCAGCTCGGCCAGGGCGCCCGCCTCGTTGACCGGGGCGGGCAGGGCGGAGAAGTCCACGCCGCGGATGCCGGCGGGGACCGTGCGCCTGATCAGGTCCTCCATGTCCGCCGCGCCCACGGCGGCCAGCATGGCGGCGATCTCGGCCTCGGAGGGGCCGATGTGGCGGCGGATGAACTCGCCCTGGTCCTCCAGGGCGGAAAGCTCGGCGAGCGCGCTCATGCCAGGCTCTCCACGTGCTTCGCGTAGCCGTCGGCGTCCATGAGGTCGCCCGGCAGGTCGCCGGCGGGGGCGATGCGGAAGAACCAGCCATCGGCGGTGGGGGACTGGTTCACCAGGGCCGGGTCGTCCACCAGGGCGGCGTTCACCTCGACGACCTTGCCGCTGATGGGCGCATAGACGTCGCTCGCGGCCTTCACGCTTTCCACCACGGCGATGGCCTCGCCGGCCTCGACCACGCGGCCAGGCTCGGGCAGGTCCACGAAGACGACGTCGCCCAGGGCGTTCTGCGCGTGCTCGGTGATGCCGACGGTCCAGGATTCGCCGTCCTGGCGCAGCCACTCGTGGTCCTTGGTGAAGTGCGTGGTGGTCATGGCGGCGTCCTTTTCAGCGGGCGTAGCGGTGCGGGTGGAAGGGAAGCGGGGCGACGTGGGCCGGGATGGGCTTGCCGCGCACCTCCAGGGTCAGGGCCGTGCCGTCGGCGGCCAGCGCGCGGGGGACGTAGCCCATGGCGACCGGGCCGTTCACGCTGGGGCCGAAGCCGCCGGAGGTGACGAGGCCGCCGCCCATCACGGCGGTGCCGCCGCGGGCGGGCTGGCGCCCCTCGGGGCGGATGCCGACGCGGATGCGCGCGGGGCCGTGGTCCAGCGCCTCGCGCACCGCGTCGGCGCCGGTGAAGTCCCAGGCGGCCTTGCGGCGCTTGCCGATGGACCAGGTGAGGGCGGCCTCGATGGGGTTCGTGTCCTCGTCCAGGTCGTTGCCGTAGAGGCAAAGGCCGGCTTCAAGGCGCAGGCTGTCCCGCGCGCCGAGGCCGGCGGGCAGCACGCCGGGCAGGGACAGCAGGTGGCGGGCGAGGCGGTCGGCGTGTTCGGCCGCCACGGAGATCTCCAGCCCGTCCTCGCCCGTGTAGCCGGAGCGCGAGGCGATGACGGGGATGCCCGCGATCTCCATCGCCTGGATGCCCATGAAGGACATGGCCGTGGGCACCAGCGCGGCGACGGCGGGGCCTTGCAGGGCCAGCAGCGCGCGGTCGGGCAGGGGGCGCAGCGTGACGCCGGCGGGCAGCACGGATTCGATCAGCGGCAGGTCCACCTGCTTGCGCGAGGCGTTCACCACCAGGAACAGCCGGTCGCCGAGGTTGGCCACCATGAAGTCGTCCACGATGCCGCCGCGCCCGTTCAGCAGCAGGCCGTAGCGCTGGCGGCCGGGCTTGAGGCCCTGGACGTCGGCGGGCGTCAGGCGTTCCAGCGCGGCGGCCGCGCCCTCCCCGTGCAATTCCGCCTGGCCCATGTGGGACACGTCGAACAGCGCGGCGGCGGCGCGGCAATGCAGGTGCTCGCCCATGATGCCCTGCGGGTACTGCACGGGCATCGCGTAGCCGGCGAAGGGGACCATGCGGCCGCCGAGTTCGCGGTGCAGGTCTGCCAGGGGGGTTTCGTTCAGGTCTTCGGCCACGCGCTCTCCCTGCCGCGCGGTGGCGGCGGTTGATGTCGTGGCCCCCCTCTGTCCATGGACCTGAGAGATTCAGGGCTGGCGGAACCAACCCCTTACTCCGTCGGTGCCGGGCATGACCGGACTTTCCAGAGTGCCCTTCGTTCGCGCGCGGCCCTTCTGCCTGAGCGTTTCCGGGGGCCGGTTGCGCCTTCGGCGGCCCCGTCGCCGGGGCTCTCTCCCGCGCGCGATGCACGGGCAGGGGTGGAGATGCCCGTTCGGGGGCGCGATGGCAAGGCGTATCGGCGCGGGTTCCGCGGCGCGGAAGCGCGCTATGCCCGCTTTCGCAGCACCAGGCTCGCCCAGGGTGCAAGGTCTATGCGGCGCTCCAGCACCAGCCCCTGCCGGCGGTGGGCGGCCAGCACCATCGGCACCTGGGTGCCCAGCAGCCCGGCCAGGATGGCGCGGCCGTTCGGCGCCAAGTGGTCGGCCAGGTCCTTCGCCATGGCGCAAAGGGGGCGGGCCAGGATGTTGGCGAAGACCAGGTCGTAGGGCGCCGGGCGACGCACCGCGGCGGCCTTCCAGCCATCGGCCAGGATGGAGCGGAACTGGTTGCGAAGTCCGTTCATCGCGGCGTTGTCCTGCGCGACGCGCACCGACCAGGGCTCGATGTCGGTCGCCAGCACCGTGCAGCCCCACAGCTTCGCCGCCGCCATGGCCAGGATGCCGCTGCCCGAGCCCAGGTCCAGCACGCGGGCGTGGCGGCCCTGGTTGGGGATGCCCTCCAGCGCCATCAGGCAGCCGCGGGTGGAATTGTGCTCGCCCGAGCCGAAGGCCAGGCCGGCGTCCAGCGTCAGCGCGATGCGGCCGAAGACGCGGCGCTGGTCCACGTGGGACGGGCGGATCAGGAAACGCCGGCCGATCGGCATGACCGGAAAGGCCTCGACCGTGCGGGCCAGCCAGCCATCGGCCTCGGTGGCGTGGCGCTCCAGCGGCGCCTCGTGGCCGGTGAGGCCGGCGGCAAGGGCGAGCGCGGCCAGCAGCGCCTCGGGGTCGGCGGTCGCCTCGCGCACCGCCTCGATGCGCCAGGTGTCGGTCGGCTCGTCGCGGAACAGGGCGACGGTGGCGGAGACGGACAGCAGCGCGGCCTCGTAGGTGGGCACGGCGTGCTCGGGCAGGTGGTCGAGGACCAGGGTTTCCAGCGGCTGGACGTGCCTTCTCACTGCACCGCCTCCACGAAGCTGGCCATCACGCGCTTGGGGCCTGCCTTCTCGAACTCGATGTCCAACCTGCCATCCTCCACCGCGGTGACGCGCCCATAGCCGAATTTCTGGTGGAACACGCGCGAGCCCACGGCGAAGTCCGGCACGGGGCGGCTCTGCACCTCCCAGGCGCCGGCCTCGATCACGCGGGGCTGGCGCGTGCCCATGAGCGGGCCGCCGCCGAAGACGCTGGCCGGCGGGGCCTTGGGGCGCAGGTCCGCGCCCTCGCGCTGCACCTCGCCCTCGGGCAGCTCGTCCAGGAAGCGCGAGGGGATGGAGGAGGTCCAGTTGCCGTAGATGCGGCGGTTGGCGGCGTGGGAGATCACGCACAGCTTGCGCGCCCGCGTGATGCCCACGTAGGCGAGGCGCCGCTCCTCCTCCAGCGCCTTCGCCCCGCCCTCGTCCAGGGAGCGCTGGGAGGGGAAGAGGCCCTCCTCCCAGCCCGGCAGGAAGACCAGGTCGAACTCCAGCCCCTTGGCGGCGTGCAGCGTCATCAAGGAGACCTTGTCGCCCTCGGCCTTGTCGTCGTTCTCCATCACCAGGGCGATGTGCTCCAGGAAGGCGGCCATGGAGGGGAAGTCGCCCATGGCGCGCAGCAGCTCCTTCAGGTTGTCCAGGCGGCCCGGCGCCTCGGGGGAGCGGTCCTGCTTCCACATGTCGGTGTAGCCGCTTTCCTCCAGGATCTGGGCGGCGGTGACGACGTGGCTCTCACGCTCCAGCAGGGCGCGCCAGCGGGCGAAATTCTCCACCAGCTCGCGCAGGGAGGCGCGGGGGCGGGGGCGCAGCACGTCGGAGGTCGCCAGCCGGCCGGCGGCGACCTGGAGCGGCATCTGCCCCTCGCGCGCGGTGACGTGCAGGGCGTTGATGGCGGTGTCCCCCAGGCCGCGCTTGGGGGTGTTCACGATGCGCTCGAAGGCCAGGTCGTCGGCGGCGCTGGCACTGGCGCGGAAATAGGCGATGGCGTCGCGGATCTCCGCGCGCTCGTAGAACTTGGCGCCGCCGAAGACGCGGTAGGGGACGCCGAGCGTGACCAGCCGCTCCTCGAAGGCGCGGGTCTGGAAGCCGGCGCGGACCAGGATCGCCATCTCGGCCAGGGAGATGCCGCGGCGTTGCTCCTGCTCGATGCGCTCGCCCACCATGCGCGCCTCCTCGTCGCCGTCCCACAGGGAGACGACGCGCACCCGCTCGCCGCTCGCGTCGTTGCGCCCCGATCGCAGGGTCTTGCCCAGCCGCCCCTCGTTGCGGGCGATGAGGTGCGAGGCGGCGGCGAGGATGGGGCGGGTGGAGCGATAGTTGGATTCCAGCCGCACGATGACGGCGCCGGGGAAGTCCTTCTCGAAGCGCAGGATGTTCTCGATCTCCGCGCCGCGCCATGAGTATATCGACTGGTCGTCATCTCCGACGCAGCAAATGTTCCGGTGCCCCTGCGCCAGCAGCCGCAGCCACATGTACTGCACCAGGTTGGTGTCCTGGTACTCGTCCACCAGGATGTAACGGAACAGGCGGTGGTAGCGCTGGAGCACGTCCTCGTTGCCGCGCAGGATCTCGACGACGTGCAGCAGCAGGTCGCCGAAGTCGCAGGCGTTCAGCGCCACCAGCCGCGCCTGGTAGGCGGCATACAGCGCCTCCGCCCGGTTGTTGGCGTAGTCGCTCGTCTCCGCCACCGGCACCTTGCCGGCGGCGATGCCGCGGTCCTTCCAGCGCTGGATCACCGCCATCAGCCCGTTGGGCGGCCAGCGCTTCAGGTCCACGCCGGCGGCGTCCATCACCTGCTTCAGCAGCCGCGCCTGGTCGTCGGTGTCGAGGATGGTGAAGTCGCTCCTGAGCCCCACCAGCTCCGCGTGCCGGCGCAGCATCCGCGCGGCCAGCGCGTGGAAGGTGCCGAGCCACAGCCCCTCCACCGGGCGCTGGAGCATGGCCGAGAGGCGCTCGCGCATCTCGCGCGCGGCCTTGTTGGTGAAGGTCACGGCCAGCACCTGGTGCGGCTGGGCGCGCCCGCTCATCAGCAGGTGGGCGAAGCGCGTGGTCAGCACGCGCGTCTTGCCGGTGCCCGCGCCGGCCAGCACCAGCAGCGGGCCGTCCAGCGTCTCCACCGCCGCGCGCTGCTCGGGGTTGAGGCGGGACAGGTATGCGGGGAGGGGAGGGGTTGCCGTCACGCGCGCGGCTATAGAACATCCGGCAAACATCGCCAAACGGGTCCTGTCGTGCGCCTTTTCCTCGAATGGTCGGCCCATCGCGGCGCTTCCCTGCTGGCCGTGGGCATCTTCATCGGCCTGTTCACCCCGCCGCTGGCGGCCGCGCTGCGCGACGTGGTGACGCCCGTGGTCTTCTGCCTGATGACGCTGGTGCTGCTGCGCGTGGACCCCGCGCAGGTCGTGGGATACCTCAAGCGCCCGGTCCTCGTAGCCCTGCTGCTGCTGTGGCTGCTGGTGCTGTGCCCCATCCTGGCCTGGGCGGCCTGCGCCGCACTCGGCTTCACCGGCCCGCTGGCCGCCGCGCTCGTCATCATGGCCACCGGCTGCGCCGCCACCTCCAGCCCGGCCTTCGCGCGCCTGGTGGGGCTGGATGGCGAGATCGCGCTGGTCGCCGCCGTGCTGTCCACCCTGCTGGTGCCCTTCACCGCGCCGCCCATGGCGCTGGGGCTGATGGGGATCGACCTCGCCATCTCGCTGCCCGCGCTGATGCTGCGCCTGGCCCTGCTGGTGGGGCTGCCGCTGCTGCTGTCCATCCTGGTGCGCCGCATCGTCGCCCCCGCCACGCTGGCCCATTGGGGCCGCGCGGTGGACGGCGCGGTGGTGCTGCTGGTCGTGCTCTACGGCTTCGGGGTGATGGATGGCATCCTGGCCCTGCTGCTGCGCGAGCCCGCCTTCATCCTCGGCGGCATCGCGCTGGCCTTCGCCGGCGCCTTCGCGCTGAACCTCGCCACCGCGCTGGCCTTCACGCCCTTCGGCAAGGGCATCGCGCTGTCGGCCGGGTTGCTGTCGGGCA
This sequence comes from Rubritepida sp., assembly GCA_022843345.1. Classification (GTDB taxonomy): domain Bacteria; phylum Pseudomonadota; class Alphaproteobacteria; order Acetobacterales; family Acetobacteraceae; genus Roseococcus. Next base: position 10,451 of record JALHNW010000009.1, read on the forward strand.
ACCGCAACATGGCGCTCTACCTCGCCGTGCTGCCGGCGGCCACCGACCCGCGCATCCTAGTCTTCTTCGCGCTGTGCCAGTTCCCCCTCTTCCTCAGCCCATTCTTGCTGCGGCCGTTCTATGGCCGGATGAGGGGGCGCGCTCAGCCGCCCGCCTGAATGCGGGGCCTCGCGCCGAGGATATGCGCGATGGCGTAGGTCAGGTCCGCCCGGTTGAGCGTGTAGAAGTGGAACTCGTCCACCCCGTTGGCCTGCAGGATGCGCACCTGCTCCGCCGCCACCGTGGCCGCCACCAGCTGGCGCGTCGCCGGGTCTTCGTCCAGCCCCTCGAACAGCGCGTCCATCCACGCCGGCACGCTCGCCCCGCACATGGCGCTGAAGCGCTTGACGCCGGCGATCCCCGTCACCGGCATGATGCCCGGCACGATGGGCGTGGTGATCCCCGCCGCCAGGCAGCGGTCCAGGAAGCGCAGGTACACGTCCGTGTCGAAGAAGTACTGCGTGATGGCCCGGTTCGCCCCCGCGTCCAGCTTGCGCTTCAGGAAGTCCAGGTCCGCATCCGCGCTCAGCGCCGCCGGGTGCGCCTCGGGGTAGGCGCCCACGCTGATGTCGAAGTCGCCGATCCGCCGCAGCCCGCGCACCAGGTCCTCCGCCTGCGCATACCCGCCCGGATGCGGCTCATATCCCGCCGCCCCGGCCGGCGGGTCGCCGCGCAGGGCCACGATGTGCCGCACCCCGGCATCCCAGTAGGCGCGCGCCACCTCGTCCACCTCCTCGCGCGTCGCACCCACGCAGGTCAGGTGGGCGGCCGGCACCAGCGACGTCTCGCGCACGATGCGCGCCACCGTGTCGTGCGTGCGGCTGCGCGTGGACCCGCCCGCGCCGTAGGTCACGCTGACGAATCGCGGCGCCAGCGGCTCCAGCCGCCGGATGCTCGTCCACAGCTCGCCCTCCATCCGCTCGTTCTTGGGCGGAAAGAACTCGAAGCTCAGCTTCGGCACGGGCAGGGCGGCCGGCGCGGGCAGGGTGCCGATGCGCGGCCCGGTCAGCCAGCGTTCCAGGGTGTTCGGGGCGGTGTCCATGATGCAGTGGAATGGCGTGGCCCCCCGGCCATGGCAAGGGGGATTTGCGCCCGCGGGCGGCCCTGCGGTAAACCATCCGCAGTTTCCCCGATTGATCGAGGGTGGCGGGCCGCAGCACGGCCCGGCCCGCAGCCAGGTGAACCGCCCCCGATGCGCCTTCCCGCCCTCCTCCTCGCCGCCATCCTGTCCTTGTCCCTCTCGGCCTGCGCCACCCGTCCCCCCGCCACCGACCGCGAGGCCGTGGAGGAGTTCGAGGCCAACAACGACCCCATCGAGCCCTTCAACCGCGCCATGTTCGCGGTGAACGGCGCCATAGACACGGTCGCACTCCGCCCCGCCGCCGTCGCCTACCGCGCCGTGGTGCCGCCCCCGCTGCGCACCGGCATCCGCAACGCGCTGGGCAACCTGCGCGCGCCCACCATCCTGCTCAACGACATCCTCCAGGCCCAGCCGGAGCGCGCGGCCCGCACCGCCGTGCGCTTCGTCATCAACTCCACCCTGGGCATCGGCGGCCTGGTGGACGTGGCCGAATGGCAGTTCGGCATCCCCGGCCACGCCGAGGATTTCGGCCAGACGCTGGCCGTCTGGGGCGTGGGCGAGGGGCCCTACCTCTTCATCCCCGTCTTCGGCCCCTCCAACCCGCGCGACCTCGTCGGCACCGCGGTGGACGCCGTGGCCTCCCCCTGGTTCTGGTTCGGCCAGGGCGAGGTGGTGGAGGCCCTGCGCTGGGCCCGCTTCGGCCTGACCATCCTCGATTCGCGCGAAGCCGTGCTCGACACGCTGGACGACATCAACCGCACCTCGCTCGATCCCTATTCCACGCTGCGCGCCGGCTACCGCCAGCGCCGGGCATCCGAGATCGGCAACCGCAACGACCGCACGCCCCAATCCGCCATCGGCTCCGGCTTCGGCGTCGGCCCCGGCGACTTCCGCCCGGGCAACCCGCCGCCCCGCTGAACCCTTCACGACCAAGACCCCCCGAGGACCACCGCCTTGCGCACCCCCCGACCGACCCGCCGCCTCCTCCTGGGCGCGCCCCTCCTGCTGGCCGCCTTCCCCGCCGCCGCCCAGATGGACACCGGCCGCGCCGCCGCCTTCATCCAGGCCACCGGCGAGGAGCTGGTCCGCGTCATCAACTCCCCCGCCGCGCCCGAGCAGCGCCGCGCCCAGGTCGTCGCCATCCTCCGCCGCTCGGTGGACGTGGAGGGCACGGGCCGCTTCATCCTCGGCCGCTGGTGGCGCCAGGCCACGCCGGCCGAGCAGGCCGAATACCTGCGCCTGTTCGAGGAGGTGCTGATCCGCAACCTCGCCTCGCGCTTCGGCGAGTACCAGGGCGTCACCTTCGCCCTCGGCCGCTCCCAGCTGCGCACGGAGGACGACGCGCTGGTCACCACCGTCGTCCAGCGCCCCGGCAGCGCCGCCTTCAACCTGGACTGGCGCGTGGCCGAGGTGAACGGCCAGCCCCGCATCGTGGACCTCGTCGCCGAGGGCGCCTCGCTGCGCCTCACCCAGCGTTCCGAATACTCCGCGGTGGTCCAGCGCGGCGGCAACCAGGTCGCCGCGCTGCTGGCCGCCATGCGCCAGCAGATCGCGCAGCTGCGCTGACCCCACGCCACTTTCCCCGCGTCGCTGCGCGTCGCGGGGAAAGCGCCGCGGGGACCCCGGTGGCAGGCGCGCCTTCGTCGTAGGGTGCGCCTTTTTCTGCCCGCGGCCGCGGGGCTTCGCCCGCGCCGGGCCACGCCCATCCTTCGCGTTCGTCTCCGCGCCAGGGTGAAGCCCCGGCGCGACCGGAGGGGGCTGGTGCGGCCTTGCCGTGGCGCGGCCTTTGTCCTGCCCGCGGCCGCGGAGCTTCGCCCGCGCCGGGGCGGGGGGCGGCGCGGGTCGGGTGGGGTGTACGCTCCTCATGGCTCACGCCGGCTCCCAGGCCCGCCTGATCCTTCGCACGCCCCCGCACCAGCGTGCCACGGCGCGCAGCACGCGCCCGAAGCTCTCGCGCACCCCTGCCGGCCACGCGGCCGCGCCCTTCAGCATGGGCGCGATCAGCCCCAGGTGGCAGTTCGCGGACAAAACCGGGTCGGGGAAGCACGAGGGCGGCGCGCGCAGCGCCGAGGCGAAGCCCGTCTCGCGTGCCAGCATCACCCCATGCAGCCCCTGCATCCGCCACGCCCGGCGGAAGGCGCGACAAACAAAATACTCCAGCGCCGGGAAGCGCCCGCGCACCGCGGCCAGCTGCCGCAGCAGCGCCATCCACATTCCCCGCGCCGCCCAGCGGCGGAAGCAGCGGTGCAGGGCATCCCCGCTCATGCGTGGCGCCACCGCGCTGCGCACCCCCCGCCAGGGCCCACGCTGGCAGGCGGCCTCCAGGCAGGCCTCCAGCCGCTCCATGGGGTCGTGGAAGGCCGGGCGCCCCTGCTCGCCCACCTTGCAGTGCAGGGCGAGGACGGGCTCGACGAAGGCGCGCTCCTCAGGCGACAGGCGCCGCCACGCCACGGGCGCGCTCAGCCGGGCCGGCCGGCGGCCGCGCGGTATCACGTCGTTCAGCGTCCCGATGGCGCGGGCGGCGAGGATGGCCTTGCGGGCGGCGGAGAGGCGGGGACGGGACATGGGCGTTCTCCTGCAAGGGAGAAGAACAAAGCAGGAAAATCATTGGAAGGTCAAGGAAAACAAAAGAAAATAAAGCGAAATCAATGACCTAAGGAGTGAACGCAGCTTGTTGAAGTATGCGGACAGGGGGAAGAACGGCGTCCTTCCGTGCCCTCGGCGTCTTGGCCCATGGTCAATCACGGCCGGCTGGCCTAGATTCTTCCGGACATGCCTCTTCCGTCCCCTTCCGCAATGGATGCGCCGCTGGGTGTGGGCTTCTACAGCGCCCCGGACGCCGCGAAGCTGTTGCGTCTACCGGTCCGCGCCATCAACCGTTGGCTGGGCGGCTATCACCAAGGCACGGGTGAAGCCCGCCTTCGTCATCCGCCGCTCTGGACGCCCCAAATCCCCGCCGCCGGGGGCCATCTCGAACTGGGCTTCCGGGACCTGGTCGAGCTGCGGTTCGTCGCCGCCTTCCGCGAACTCGGCGTGCCGCTCCGCGTCATCCGGCGTTGCATCGCCATCGCGCGTGAGGTGATCCAGCAGGATCACCCCTTCTCCACGCGGCGGTTCAAGACCGATGGTCGAACCATTTTCCTGGAGTCCATGCGCGCTGCGGAAGACGGACCCCTGATCGACCTGCGCAGCAACCAATTCGTCTTCAAGGACGTCATCGCCCGGACCTTCAAGGATTTGGACATCGAGGATGAAGCCGTTCGCCGGTGGCGTCCCTACAAAGGCAAGCCCAGCATCGTCATCGACCCGCAACGGGCCTTTGGGCAGCCCATTGCAGCCGTGGCCGGCGTGCCAACCGTCGTGCTGGCCGAAGCGGTGAAGGCGGAAGGTTCCGTGACCCGCGTTGCTCGCCTCTACGAAGTGCCGTCCCAGGTGGTCACGGACGCCGTCGGCTTTGAAGGGGCGCTGCGGGTAGCGTGAAGGTCTTCTTCGACAACAACCTGTCGCCCAGCCTCGCCCGCGCCATGCACGAACTCTTCCAGCCTGACCACGAGGCCCGTGCGCTGCGGGAAAAGTTTCGACCGGACGTGAGCGACGTGGAGTGGATCACCGCGCTCAGCCGTGAAGGACAGTGGGTCGTCCTGTCCGGCGACCGCCGCATCACGCGCAACAAGGCCGAACAGGCTGCGTTCCGTGCGTCGCGCCTCATCGGCGTCTTCATGGCCCCGGCCGTCTTCAAGTCGTCGGTGGCGAAGCAGGCGGAACGCATCCTTGCCCTCTGGCCGAGCATGGAAAGCATCGCGGCAACCGTCGCCGGCGGGGCGATGTTCGAACTACCCATGACCAGCCAGCGGCTGCGACAGCTCTAAACTGGCACCACGACGCCAGTCCTCACTGCCCCGCCAGCCACCCCCTGATCCGCCCCGGCGCCAGCGCCACCGCCGCCTCGTCCCCGCAATACGAGAACCGCACGAAGCGTCCCCCGCGCCCGCGGTCGAAATCCACCCCCGGCGTCGCCGCCACCCCCGCGCCCTCCAGCATCGCGCGGCAGAACCCCACGCTGTCCCCGGTGTGCTCCCCCACGTCGCACCACAGGTAGAAGGCGCCATCCGCCTGCGCGATCCGCCGGAACGGCAGGCCCTCCAGCAGCAGCGCGCGGCTTCGCGCATACCCCGCCTTGCGCGCCTCCAGCTCGGGCACGCAGTCCATCGCCGCCAGCGCCGCCACCTGCGCGACGTGGG
>JALHNW010000010.1 GCA_022843345.1 Rubritepida sp.
GCGTGACGCTGGACGAGGCGCGCGCCCTGCCGCCGGGCGAGGCGATGCGCGCGGCCCTGCGCCGCATCGCCGAATGGGACGACCCGGCGCTGTTCCTGCACCTGCGCGACGAGGCCTCCCTGGTCGCGGAGGCCGAGGCGGCGACCGGCCCGCTGGCAGGCATCCCCTTCGCGGTGAAGGACAACATCGCCGTCGCCGGCCTGCCGATGACCGCCGCCTGCCCGGACTTCGCGCATGTGCCGGCCGAGGATTCGCCAGCCGTCGCCCGGCTGCGCGCCGCCGGCGCCGTGGTGCTGGGCAAGGTGAACCTGGACCAGTTCGCCACCGGGCTGAACGGCACGCGCTCGCCCTTCGGGGTGCCGCGCAACGCGCGCGACGCGGCGCTGGTCCCGGGCGGATCATCGTCGGGTTCCGCGAGCGCCGTGGCGGCGGGCATCGTGCCATTCGCCCTGGGCACCGACACCGCGGGCTCGGGCCGCGTGCCGGCCATGGCGCAGGGGCTGGTGGGGCTGAAGCCCACGCTGGGCCTGGTGCCGACCCGCGGCGTGGTGCCGGCCTGCCGCTCGCTGGACTGCGTGTCGGTCTTCGCGCATTCGGTGGCGGACGCGGGCGCCGTGCTGGCGGTGATCGCCGGGCCGGACGCGCAGGATCCCTATTCCCGCGCGGCACCCCCGCACTGGCGCGCGCTGGAGGCGGCGCCGCCCGCCTGGACCCTGGCGGTGCCGTTCGAGGCGCAGCTGGAGGGCTTCGACCTCGCGCCCATCCTGGCGCACGCGGAAGGGCTGGGCGCGCGCATCGCCCGCGTGGACATCGCGCCCTTCCTGGACGTCGCCCGTCGCCTCTACGACGGCGCCTGGGTGGCCGAGCGCACCAGCGCCCTGCGGCAGCGCGTGACGCAGCGCCCGGACACCCTGCACCCGGTCACCCGGGCCATCCTGGAGGGCGGGCTGTCGCGACTTGCCGTGGACGCCTTCGACGACTTCCACGCCGCCGCCGAGGCGCGGCAGTTGGCGCGGAACCTCTTCGCCGGCGCCGACGCGCTGCTGCTGCCCACCGCGCCCGGCATCCCGACCCTGGCGGAGATGGCGGCCGACCCGGTCGGCGCGAACAGCCGGCTGGGCCGCTACACCAACTTCGTGAACTTGTGCGACCTGGCGGCGCTGGCCATCCCGACGGGCGCCGGCGTCACCCTGGTCGGGCCCGCCTTCGCCGAAGGGCGCCTGGCCGGCCTGGGTGCCGCGCTGCTGGGCGAGGCGCTGCCCGCGGCCGCCATACAGCCGGGCGAGGCGGAGCTGTTCTGCATCGGCGCGCACATGTCGGGCTTGCCGCTCAACCATCAGGTCACGGCCCTGGGCGGCCGGTTCCTGCGCCCGGCGCAGACCGCGCCGGAGTACCGGCTGCATGACCTGGGCACCCGCCCCGGCATGCTGCGCGCCGCGCCGGGCGCGGCCATCGCCGGCGAAGTCTGGGCGCTGCCGCAGGCTGCCATAGGCGCGCTGCTGGCGCAGGTGCCACCGCCGCTGGGCTTCGGGCGGGTGCGGTTGGAAGATGGCACGGCGCCGCTGGGCTTCCTGGCGGAAGCCGCCGGAGTGGCGGACGCGCCGGACGTGACGGCCCTGGGTGGCTGGCGGGCGGTGCTCGCCACGCGGTGAGGCGTGGTGGGAGCGCTGCGGGTACGCTTGACATGACCCAAATGTTCTTGTTGTGTTCGTGCTGGCTTGTGGATAGCGGGGACAAGTGACGCAGCATCTTGTGCCAGCCCCCTGTGGTGCGGCAGACACAGCGGGCGGGCCTTCGCCGGGGGGTGGGGTGCCCGTCGGCGGCGAAGCCCAGCTTTCTCCGCGAGTCGCGCCCGATCGTGAATTTCGCGCAACCGACACCGCATTTAGTCGTTGCTATGGCCATGAACCGCAACATGTAGTATTCCTCCCGGCCGATCCTGCGGGGGCGGGTTCCGGGGGAATTGGGGAGACTGCCGTGTTCGACGCCGTTCAGCTTCAGGGCCATGGCCAGGTGCAGGTGGACCGCTCGCGGGACGCGCTGCTCACCGATTTCGGGCGCGCGACGCTCGACGACCGCTACCTGCTGCCCGGCGAGTCCTACCAGGACCTCTTCGCCCGCGTGGCCTCGGCCTATGGCGACGACTCGGCGCACTCCCAGCGCATCTACGACTACATCTCCAAGCTGTGGTTCATGCCGGCCACGCCCGTGCTGTCCAATGGCGGCACAACGCGCGGCCTGCCGATCTCCTGCTTCCTGAACGAGGCGAACGACTCGCTCGAATCCATCGTCGGGCTGTGGAACGAGAATGTGTGGCTGGCCTCCAAGGGCGGCGGCATCGGCTCCTACTGGGGCAACCTCCGCTCGCTGGGCGAGAAGGTGGGGCAGAACGGCAAGACCTCGGGCATCGTGCCCTTCATCCGGGTGATGGACAGCCTCACGCTCGCGATCTCGCAGGGCTCGCTGCGGCGTGGCTCGGCGGCCGTGTACCTGCCGGTGCACCATCCGGAGATCGAGGAGTTCATCGAGATCCGCCGCCCCACCGGGGGTGATCCCAACCGCAAGGCGTTGAACCTGCACCACGGCATCCTGCTGCCGGACAGCTTCATGCGCGCGGTGGAGGCGGACGAGGCCTGGGCGCTGCTCAGCCCGAAGGACCACGCGGTGGTGCGCACGGTTTCGGCGCGCAGCTTGTGGATCCGCATCCTCACGGCGCGGATCGAGACGGGCGAGCCCTACATCATCTTCTCCGACCACGTGAACAACGCGCGGCCCGAGCACCACAAGCTGGCGGGGCTGGAGGTGAAGACCTCCAACCTCTGCTCCGAGATCACGCTGCCCACCGGCCTGGACCAGCATGGCGAGCAGCGCACCGCGGTGTGCTGCCTGTCCTCGCTGAACCTGGAAACCTGGGAGGAGTGGAACAAGGACCCGCTCTTCATCCCCGACGTGATGCGGTTCCTGGACAACGTGATCCAGAACTTCATCGACACCGCGCCCGATTCCATGGCCCGCGCCCGCTACTCGGCGATGCGCGAGCGTTCGGTGGGGCTGGGCGTCATGGGCTTCCACTCCTTCCTGCAGAAGCTGGGCGTTCCTTTCGAGAGCGTGGTGGCCAAGGTGTGGAACAAGCGGATGTTCAAGCACATCCGCGCCCAGGCCGACGCCGCCTCCCTCATGCTGGCCGAGGAGCGCGGGCCATGCCCGGACGCCGCGGAATACGGCTTCATGGAGCGCTTCTCGAACAAGATGGCGATCGCGCCCACCGCGTCCATCTCCATCATCTGCGGCGGCGCCTCGCCGGGGATCGAGCCGATCGCGGCCAACGTCTACAACCACAAGACGCTGTCGGGCTCCTACATCGTCCGCAACCCCTACCTGAAGGCGGTGCTGGCGAAGCACGGGCGCGACGACGGCGACACCTGGACCTCGGTGACGGTGAACAAGGGCTCGGTCCAGCACCTCGACTTCCTGGACGAGCAGGAGAAGGCCATCTTCAAGACCGCCTTCGAGCTGGACCAGCGCTGGGTGATCGAGCACGCGGCCGACCGCACGCCCTTCATCTGCCAGGCGCAGTCGCTCAACGTCTTCCTGCCGGCCAACGTCCACAAGCGCGACCTGCACCAGATCCACATGATGGCGTGGAAGAAGGGCGTGAAGTCGCTCTACTACTGCCGCAGCCTGTCCATCCAGCGCGCCGACGCGGTGTCGGAGAAGGTGGTGGGGCAGGAGGACGTGATGACGCGCCACAAGGATGACGCGCCCGTCCCGGCGCCCACCAGCACGAACTACGAGGAATGCCTCGCCTGCCAGTAGGGCGGCGCGCTCACGATCCCGGCAGGAGGCCGCGCCTCCTGCACCTGCCACACATGACGGACACGCACCCATGCCGGATGGTATCAGCCCGAACGACAAGCCCCAGCGGATGGACCTGCTGACGGCCAACCCGGTCTACAAGCCCTTCCGCTATCCCTGGGCCTACGAGGCCTGGTTGCAGCAGCAGCGCATCCATTGGCTGCCGGAGGAGATCCCGCTCGCCGACGACGTGAAGGATTGGCAGAAGAACGTCACCGAGGGTGAGCGGAACCTGCTGACGCAGATCTTCCGCTTCTTCACCCAGGCCGACGTCGAGGTGAACAACTGCTACATGAAGCACTACTCGCAGGTGTTCAAGCCGACGGAAGTGCTGATGATGCTGAGCGCCTTCAGCAACATCGAGACGGTGCACATCGCCGCCTACTCCCACCTGCTTGACACCATCGGCATGCCGGAACTGGAATACAGCGCCTTCCTTCAGTACAAGGAGATGAAGGACAAGTACGACTACATGCAGAACTTCTCGGTCGAGAACAAGACCGAGATCGCCAAGACCCTGGCCGCCTTCGGCGCCTTCACCGAGGGGCTGCAGCTCTTCGCCTCCTTCGCCATCCTCATGAACTTCCCGCGCTTCAACAAGATGAAGGGCATGGGGCAGATCGTGTCGTGGAGCGTGCGCGACGAGACGCTGCACTGCCTGTCCGTCATCCGCCTCTTCCGCACCTTCGTGCAGGAGAACCCGGAGATCTGGAACGAGGAGCTGCGGCGCGACCTCTACCTCATCTGCGCCACCATCGTGGAGCACGAGGACGCCTTCATCGACCTCGCCTTCGAGATGGGCGGCGTGCAGGGCCTCACCGCCGCCGAGGTGAAGCTTTACATCCGCTTCATCGCCGACCGCCGCCTGCAGCAGCTGGGGCTCGAGCCGATGTACCACATCGAGAAGAACCCCCTCCCCTGGCTGGACGAGATGCTGGGCGCCATCGAGCACACCAACTTCTTCGAGAACCGCGCGACCGAATACTCGAAGGCCAGCACGGAAGGCACCTGGGAGGAGGCGTTCGGCGCCGCCACCTTCACCTCCGCGCAGCCGGAGGGGCAGATCATCGTCGCGACGCATTGATGCCGGGGGCGGCGGCGGGCTAGACGCGGGGCCATGCTGAAGGTCATCCGCTATTCCAGCCTGGCGCTGCTCCTCTTCGTCGCCGGCCTCTGGGGCTGGGCGTGGACCTCGCGTGCGCCGGGCGAAAGCGTGGGCGAGGCCTTCGCCCAGCGCCTCGCCGGCGTGTTCGGCGCGCAGATGCCGGTGCCCGGCGCCGGCGGCTCGCCGGGCGGGATGCAGCTGCCGCCGGGCGTGACGCTGGGCGGCCCCTTCTCCCTGGTCAACCAGGACGGCGCCGCCGTCACCGAGCGCGACTTCGCCGGCCGCTGGATGCTGGTGTATTTCGGCTTCACCTACTGCCCCGACGTCTGCCCCACCGAGCTCGGCACCATCGCCGCCGCGCTGGACGCCATGGGTGCGGCGGGGGAGGAGGTGGTGCCGGTGCTGGTGAGCGTGGACCCGCAGCGCGACACGCCGGCGCAGCTCAAGGACTACGTCTCGCGCTTCCACCCGCGCATGCAGGGCCTGACCGGCACGGCGGAACAGGTGGCCGATGCGGCCCGCCGCTACCGCGTGTACTTCGCGCGCGCCCAGCGGCCGGAGCACACCGACTACACGATGGACCACTCCAGCTTCATCTATCTGGTCGGTCCGGATGGCCGCGTGAGGACGATGTTCCGCCCCGATACGAGCCCGGAGGCGCTGGCCGCCGCCGTCACCGGACAATTGCGTAGCGGTTCACGCGGATCTTCCTGACGAAAATCCAGGCCACTATAACAACCTCACGCTTGGAATCGCTTGAGGAACGGGAAACACTCGTTCCTAGGCCGAATGGAGTTGCGGATGTCGGACCAGGAGGAACGCGAGTTGACGCAGGAGGAGGCGGGACGCCTGCCCCCCGGGATCCGGCAGGGGCGCCGCCTGTCGGACAAGATCCTGGTCGCGTTCCACCAGGGCTGCGACCAGGGCGACTTCGAGGTCGCCGAGCAGCTCCTCCGCGTCCTCGAGATGATGCTCACCCGGCGCCCCGTGCTGCCCGACACCAACCGCCGCCGCAACATCGAGACGCTGGTCGCCGCCCATGAGCGGCTGTGGCACCTGCGCCACCCGGACGCCGACATCGAGGACTGACGGCCGCCTACAGGGCCGACGCGGCGTCCAGCACCTGGGCCGCGTGGGCCTCGGGCTTCACCTTGCGCCAGATCGCCGCGATCCGCCCGTCCTTCCCCACCAGGAAGGACGAGCGCTCCATCCCCATGTACTTGCGGCCGTACATGCTCTTCTCGACCCAGGTGCCGTAGGCCTCGGCCACCGTCTTCTCGGCATCAGACGCCAACGGGAATTGCAGGCCGTACTTCGCGGCGAACTTGCCGATCGGCCCCATCGGGTCCGGGCTGACGCCGATCACGGTCAGGCCCAGCCCGCCCAGCTGTGGCAGCGCCTCCTGCACCCCGCAGGCCTGCTTCGTGCAGCCGGAGGTGTCGGCCTTCGGGTAGAAATAGATCAGGTAGGGGGTCCCGGCCAGGGCGGCGCTGGAGGCGCGGCCGGTGGTGGCGGGCAGGTCGAAGGCGGGGGCGGCATCGCCCACGGCAAGCTCAGGCATCGGCGAATCTCCCGGTCGCGGAAGCCCCAACATGCCCCGCTTTGGGAAAGCTTCAACCGCCCAGCAGGCGCCGCATCTTACGCACCGCGCTGCCGGGGGTGGTGAAGGCGGGCCGCCCGGTCGCTTGCGCCACCAGCGGCGCCACATGCGCCAAGCTGAATTGGCCCAGCGCCACCGCGTCGCAGTGGCCGAGCTTCGCCCCGGCCTCGGCCACCAGCCGGTCATGCCCCGCGACGTCGCCGGCGTCCAGCGCGGCCAGCGCGCCCTCCGCCAGCATCGGCACCACCTCGATGCCTTCCGGGAACTCCGGCGGCATGGAGGACAGCGTGCCGGGGAAGGAGGCCAGCAGCCCCACCCGCCGCGCGCCGGAGGCCAGGACCTCCTCGATCATCGCCTCGTTGGGCTTCAGCACCGGGATCGCCGGGAACTCCGCGGCCACCGCCTCGATGCACGGCCCGAAGGCGGAGCAGGTGAACAGGATGCCCTCCGCCCCCGTGCCCACCGCGTAGCGCGACAGGGCCAGGAAGCGCCGCGTCATCGCCGGCGTCAGCGCGCCCTCCCGCGCCAGGTCGGCGGACAGGCTGTCATCCAGCAGGTTCATCAGCCGCTGCCCGGGCCAGAGCCGGGCGAAGGCGGCCTCCACCGGCGGCGGCGAGTGCCGCAGCGCGTGGATGAGCGCGATGCGCCGCATCAGCCCTTGCAGCGCCGCAGCGGGAAGGGGAAGTCCGAACAGCCGGAAAGCACGATCTCATCCGCCCCGCGCCGCGTCACCCGCAGCAGGTCCGGGTTGCCCGAGCAGCCGAAGCCGCCCTCCGGGATCGCGCGGCCGGGCACGGGGGCGAAGCGGATCTCCACCCCGTCCGGCGTCAGCGCCACCGATTCCACCAGCCGCTGCCGGTAGGCCACGTCGAGCGAGGAGGCCCGCATCACCACGTCCGGCGCCACGATCAGCGTCACCACGCCGAAGCAGGCCGGCCCCTCGGTGTCGGTGGCCGGGAACAGCCCGCCGGTCCAGGCGCCGAACAGGAAGCCGTGCGGCGGCAAGGGCCGCTGCGCGAGTGCGGGCGTCGCCAGCAGGCCGAGGCCCAGCAGCGGGAGGGAGCGTCGGGAAAGCGGCATCATGCCGCCTTCGTAGCAGGGGCCGGCGCCGGCGTCATGCCGTCGCGCACCGGCAGGTGCACCAGCGCCGCGAAGGCGGCAGCGGCGATGGAGACCGACCACATCAGGTCGTAGGAGCCTGTGCGGTCGAAGATCAGCCCGCCCAGGAAGGCCCCGGTGAAGCCGCCGACCTGATGCCCCAGGAAGACCAGCCCGAAGATCGTCGCCAGCCAGCGCGTGCCGAAGTTGCGCGCGACCAGCGCCACCGTCGGCGGCACGGTGGACAGCCAAAGCAGCCCCATGATGGCCGAGAAGCCCAGCACGGTCAGCGCCGTCTTCTCCACCAGCATGAAGCCCGCCATGAGCACGCCGCGCGAGGCGTAGATCAGCACCAGCAGCTCCCGCCGCTTCCAGCGCGAGGACAGCTCCCCCGCCCCCAGCGAGCCCACCACGTTGAACAGCCCGATCAGCGCGATCGCCCCCGCCCCCACCGCGGCCGGCAGGTGGCAGGACGCCACGAACCCCGGCAGGTGCACGGACAGGAAGGAGACATGCACCCCGCAGACGAAGAAGCCGAAGAACAGGTACCAGAAGGTCGGCGTGCCCAGCGCGCGCTTCAACGCGGCACCCGCGCTCTCCTCCACCACGCCCGGCTTGGGCGGGGCCGGCGCGTCGGCCAGCGGCAGGGCGAGCGGGATCATCAGCAGCGCGGCACCCGCCATCAGCATCAGCGCCCCCTGCCAGCCCCATTGCAGGATGCCGAGCTGCGCCAGCGGCACCACCAGGAACTGCCCGAAGCTGCTGCCCGCGGTGCCCAGCCCCACGGCCCGCCCGCGCTGCTCCTCCGGCAGCAGCCGGGTCAGCGAGGCGATGATCACCGGCATCCCGGCCGCCGACACCGCCACCCCCATCACCAGCCCGGCGAAGAAGGTGAACAGCCCCAGCCCCTCGCTGAGCGCCATTCCCAGGATGCCCAGCGCGTAGAGCGACGCCCCGCCCATGATGACGCGCCGCCCGCCGATCCGGTCGGCGATCTGCCCGCAGATCGGCTGCGAGACGCCGTTCAGCAGCACCTGGAGCGCGATGGCGAAGGCGAAGCCCGAGGCGCTCCAGGCATGGGCCGCGGTCATCGGCGCCAGGAACAGCCCGAAGCTCTGGCGCAGCCCCATGGCGAGGGCGGCGCACAGCACGGCGCAGGTCATCAGCAGGGCGGCGGGGCGGGTCATGGCCGCGCAGCGTTGCACAAGGGCCCCGCCCGCGCTACGGCCCGCCGGCCATGGCGCACACCCTCGCCGATTTCGACTTCGCCCTGCCCGAGGCGCTGATCGCCCAGGAACCCGCGCGCCCGCGCGACTCCGCGCGGCTGCTGGTGCTGCGCGACCCCATCGAGGACCGGGGCATCCTGGACCTGCCCGCATACCTGCGCCCCGGCGACGTGATGGTGGTGAACGACACCCGCGTGATCCCGGCCCGGCTGCGCGCCACGCGCGGCGAGGCGCGCATCGAGATCCTGCTGAACCGCGCCGAGGGCGACGGCACTTGGCACGCCCTGCTGCGCAACGCGCGCCGCGTGCGCGTGGGCGACACGCTCGCCATCGAAAGCAGCAACGCCACCGCCCGCGTGCTCTCCAAGCCCGATGGCGGCACCGCCATCCTCCATTTCGGCACGGACCCGACCGCCCTGGAACGCGCGCTGGAAACCGCGGGCGAGATGCCCCTGCCCCCCTACATCCACCGCGACGCCCCCCGCGGCGCCGACCGCGCCGACTACCAGACGCTGTTCGCCGCAAGGCCCGGCGCGGTGGCCGCCCCCACCGCCAGCCTGCACTTCACGCCCAGGCTGATGGAGGCGCTGGAGGCGCGGGGCGTGGGGCGCGCCACCGTCACGCTGCATGTCGGCGCCGGCACCTTCCTGCCGGTGCGCGACGGCGACATCGCGGCGCACCGCCTGCACCATGAATGGTGCGAGCTGACGCCGGAGGCCGCGGCCACGATCAACGCCGCCCGCGCCGAGGGCCGCCGCATCCTTTGCTGCGGGACCACCGCGCTGCGCCTGCTGGAGACGGCCGCCATGGGCATCGCGGACCGCCGCGCGCCCATCCCGCCCTTCCGCGGCCTGACCGACATCTTCATCCGCCCCGGATTCACCTTCCGGGCCGCCGACCTGCTGCTGACCAATTTCCACCTGCCGAAATCCACCCTGCTGATGCTGGTCGCCGCCTTCGCGGGGCTGGGGCGCATCCAGGCCGCCTACGCCCACGCCGTCGCGCAGGGCTACCGCTTCTTCTCCTACGGCGACGCCACCTTGCTGGAGCGCGCCCCGTGACCCTGCGCTGGACCCCGCACGCCACCGACGGCCAGGCCCGCGCCGGCATGCTGCACACCGCCCATGGCGAGGTGCCCACCCCGGTCTTCATGCCCGTCGGCACCGCCGGCACGGTGAAGGGCATGACGGCGGACGGCGTGCGCGCCACGGGCGCGCGCATGGTGCTGGGCAACACCTACCACCTTATGCTGCGCCCCGGTGCCGAGCGCGTGGCGCGCCTGGGCGGGCTGCACGCGCTGATGGACTGGCGCGGCCCGATCCTGACCGATTCCGGAGGCTTCCAGGTCATGTCGCTCGCCGGGTTGCGGAAGATGGACGAGGACGGCGTCACCTTCCGCTCCCATGTGGACGGTTCGAAGCACCGGCTGACGCCCGAGCGCTCCATCGAGATCCAGCACCTGCTGGGCGCCGACGTGACCATGTGCTTCGACGAATGCACCCCCTTCCCGGCGACCCATGACGAGGCGGCGAAGTCCATGCGCCTGTCCATGCGCTGGGCCGCCCGCTCCCGCGCCGCCTTCGTGCCGCGCGAGGGGCACGGGTTGTTCGGCATCGTCCAGGGCAGCACCTACGAGGAGCTGCGGGCCGAAAGCGTCGCCGCACTCTCGGCCATCGGCTTCGAGGGCTACGCCATCGGCGGGCTGGCGGTCGGCGAGGGGCAGGAGGCGATGTTCCGCGTGCTGGACTTCACCGCGCCCATGCTGCCGGCGGACCGGCCGCGCTACCTGATGGGCGTGGGCATGCCCGCCGACCTGCTGGGCGCGGTGCGCCGCGGCGTGGACATGTTCGACTGCGTGATCCCCACCCGCTCCGGGCGCATGGGCCGCGCCTACACCTCGCGCGGGGCGCTGAACCTGCGCAACGCCCGCCACGCCGAGGACGCCTCGCCGCTGGACCCCGCCTGCGCCTGCCCGGCTTGCCGCAGCCATTCGCGCGCCTACATCCACCACCTGATCAAGTGCGACGAGATGCTGGGGCCGATCCTGCTGACCTGGCACAACATCCAGTACTACCAGGACCTCATGGGCCGCATGCGCGCCGCCATCCTCGAAGGCCGCTTCGAGGCGGAGGCGGCCGCCATCGAGGCCGATTGGAACACCCCCGCATGACCGAAATCTCCGCCCTCACCATGCTCGGCCAGCCCACGCCGCAGCCCGCCTCGCCGGAGGAGGCGGTGCTGGAGCGCGTGCCGAACCCCGAGCCGGGCATGGCCTACTGCATCCGCTTCGCGGCGCCCGAGTTCACCTCGCTCTGCCCGCTGACCGGCCAGCCGGACTTCGCGCACCTGGTGCTGGACTACGTGCCCGGCGCCTGGATCGTGGAGTCCAAGAGCCTGAAGCTGTTCCTGGGGAGCTTCCGCAACCACGGCGCCTTCCACGAGCAATGCACGCTCCTGATCGCCAAGCGCCTCATCGCCCTGCTGGAGCCCGCCTGGCTGCGGATCGGCGGCTACTGGTACCCGCGCGGCGGCATCCCGATCGACGTCTTCTTCCAGACGGGCGAGCCGCCGAAGGGCGCCTGGATCCCCGAGCAGGGCGTGGCCCCCTATCGCGGCCGCGGCTGACGCGACCCGGCT
Organism: Rubritepida sp.; assembly: GCA_022843345.1. Lineage (GTDB taxonomy): Bacteria > Pseudomonadota > Alphaproteobacteria > Acetobacterales > Acetobacteraceae > Roseococcus. The sequence goes on from JALHNW010000010.1 coordinate 11,522, forward strand.
TGCAAAACGGCGCCAAAAGGAGCACATGCGGCGCGAGTTGACGACCTGAACCAGATTCACTTCCGGGCAGGCGGGGTCCATCCATGGCCCCGGCCTGCCTTGCCGCATGGAGGCCCGACGTGGCGCGAACCGACCTCAAGCTGATCCGCAACATCGGCATCACGGCGCATATCGACGCCGGGAAGACCACCACGACGGAGCGAATCCTCTACTACACCGGCAAGTCGCACAAGATCGGCGAGGTGCACGACGGCAACACCACGACCGACTACATGGAGCAGGAGCGCGAGCGGGGGATCACCATCACCTCGGCGGCCGTGACCGCCGTGTGGAACGACCACCGCATCAACGTGATCGACACCCCCGGCCACATCGACTTCAACATCGAGGTGAACCGCTCGCTGCGCGTGCTGGACGGCGCGGTGTTCATCATCGAGGGCGTGGCCGGCGTGCAGCCGCAGTCCGAGACCAACTGGCGCCTGGCCGACCGCTACAACGTGCCGCGCATCATCTTCATCAACAAGCTCGACCGCACCGGCGCCGACTTCTACAAGGCCGCCGACACGCTGACGGAGAAGCTGGGCATCAACTGGGTCGCCCTGCAGCTGCCCATCGGCATCGAGGACGGGCTGAAGGGCGTCGTGGACCTCGTCGAGATGAAGGCGCTGATCTGGGAAGGCGACGAGCTGGGCGCCAAGTACCACGAGGCCCCGATCCCCGCCGACATGGCCGACAAGGTGGCCGAGTTCCGCCAGAAGCTGCTCGACACCGCGGTCGGCATCGACGAGACGGCGATGGAGGAATACTTCGCCGACGGCGACGTGTCGGTGGAGACGCTGAAGCGCTGCATCAAGAAGGGCACCATCACGGGCCAGTTCCGCCCCGTCTTCTGCGGCTCCGCCTTCAAGAACAAGGGCGTGCAGCCCCTGCTGGACGGCGTCGTGGACTACCTGCCCTCCCCGGTGGACATCGAGGGCATCAAGGTCGCCCCCGAGGAGGGCGCCGACGAGGATGCCGATGTCCGCGTGATCCCGGCGCAGGAGGACGCGCCCTTCGCCGGCCTCGCCTTCAAGATCATCAACGACAAGTACGGCAACCTGACCTTCGTGCGCGTGTACCGCGGCGTGCTGAAGCAGGGCGACATGGTGATGAACACCACCAAGGGCCACCGCGAGCGGATCGGGCGCATGTTCCAGATGCACGCCGACAAGCGCGAGGAGATCAAGGAGGTCGTCGCCGGCGACATCGCCGCCTTCGTCGGCCTGAAGGACACCGGCACGGGTGACACCCTGGCCTCCTCCGACGACCCGGTGGTGCTGGAGCGCATGGCCTTCCCGGTCCCGGTCATCGACATCTCGGTGGAGCCGAAGACCAAGGAGGCCGTCGAGAAGATGACGATCGGCCTGGGCAAGCTGGCCGGCGAGGACCCCTCGCTGCGCGTCAAGACCGACCAGGAGACCGGCCAGGTCATCCTGTCTGGCATGGGCGAGCTGCACCTCGAGATCATCGTGGACCGCCTGCGCCGCGAGTACAACGTGGACTGCAACATCGGCGCGCCGCAGGTGGCCTATCGCGAGACGATCACCAAGCCGCACACCGAGACCTACACCCACAAGAAGCAGTCCGGCGGCTCGGGCCAGTACGCCGAGGTGAAGATCGTCTTCGAGCCGAAGGAGCGCAACACGGGCATCGAGTTCGTGAACGGCGTCGTCGGCGGCTCGGTGCCGAAGGAATACATCCCGGCGGTCGACAAGGGCATCAAGGTGCAGGCCGACACCGGCGTGCTGGCCGGCTTCCCGACGGTGGACTTCAAGTACTCCCTGGTGGACGGCAAGTACCACGACGTGGACTCCAGCGCGCTGGCGTTCGAGATCGCGGCCAAGGCCTGCTTCCGCGAGGGCATGAAGAAGGCCGGCCCGGTGATCCTGGAGCCGATCATGGACGTGGAGGTGACCACCCCGCAGGACCATGTCGGCGACGTGGTGGGCGACCTCAACCGCCGCCGCGGCGTCATCCAGTCGCAGGACATGGCGGGCACCTCGGTGATCGTGCGCGCCCACGTCCCGCTGAAGGAGATGTTCGGCTACATCTCCAACCTGCGCGGCATGACGAAGGGGCGCGCCTCCTTCTCCATGCAGTTCCACCACTACGATCCCGTGCCGCGCAACGTGGCGGACGAGATCATGAAGGCCGCCGGCTGACCGCAGCCTGACGGCACCATGACAGGGGGCGGCTCCGGCGACGGGGCCGCCCCTTTTCGCGTATGGTGGCGCCATGACCGATTCCACGCTCACCGCCGCCCTGCTCGCCGCCTGGAACGGCGGGCCAAGCGTCCCCGCCACCACCGCCCCACCGGCCGACGAGACCGCGGCCTATGCGGTGCAGGAAGCGCTGGCGGCGTCGCTGGGCGGCATCGGCGGCTGGAAGGTGGGCGCGGCCAGCCCCACCACGCCGCCGCAAGGCGCGCCGCTGCCGGCGCCGTGCCTCATCCCCTCCGGCGCCACCTTCGCCGGGCGCATGCGCGGGGTGGAGCTGGAGCTGGCCCTGCGCCTGGGCCGCGACGTGCCGGAGGGCGCCTCGCTGACCCTGGCCGATTTCGACGCCGCCCTGCCGGTGCTGGAGCTGGTGGAGACGCGGCTGGACGTCTGGGCCGCCGCCCCCGCCCTGCTGAAGCTGGCCGACCTGGGCAGCCACGGCGCGCTGGTGCTCGGCGCCCCCATTCCTGCCCCTTGGCCCACCCTGGCGGAGCTGGACGCCGAGCTGCGCTTCGACGGCGCGGCGGTGGCGCACACGGTGGGCGGCAGCACCGCCGGCACGCTGGAGCACCTGCTGGCCGGCCTGTCCCGCCGCCCCGGCGCGCGGTTCCGCAAGGGCCAGATCATCACCACCGGCGCGCTGACCGGGCTGCTGCTGGCACCCGCCGGGGCGGCGGTGACGGGCCGGCTGGCGGGCATCGGCGAGGTGTCGGCCCGCTTCACTCCCTGAGGAACTGCGTGCCTTCCATGCTGATCACCACCGCGCCATCGGCCAGCCGCGTGCCGGTGTAGCGCATCGTCACTACGCCCATGCCGGGGCGCTTGCGGTGCGCCTCGGCGGCCAGCACCTCGCCCTCCAGGGAAAACTCCTCATCGGGCCGCAGCGCGTTCGGCCAGCGCGTGTCGATGCGCGAGCCGCCGAGCGACACCTGCGCGAACAGCCCCGACCCCATGATGCGCCCGAAGCAAGCGCCCATGGTGTGCAGCCCACTGGCCACCAGCCCGCCGAAGAGCGGGGCGTCCAGGGCCGCCACGGGGTCGGTGTGGAAGGGCTGCGGGTCGAATTCGCGCGCGTAGGCGATGATCGCCTCCTGGCCCAGCGCGATCGTGCCGAAGTCGAAGCGCCGGCCCGGCTCCAGCTCGCGCCAGCTCCGCAGCGGGGTCAATGCACCACCCGCCCGCCGGTCACCGCCTGGATCAGCAGGAACAGCGCACCGCCGGCCAGGAAGCCCACGATCGTGCCGTTCATCCGCACGTATTGCAGGTCGCGCCCCACGCGCAGCTCGATCTTCTCCGTCACCTCCGCCGTGTCCCAGGAGGCGACGACGCCGGCGATGAAGTCGGCCAGCCGCGCCTGGGCCGAGGGCAGCAGCGTGTTCAGCGTGCGCTCCACCGCCGCGTTCAGCTTGGCGCGCGCCGCCGGGTCCTCCGCCAGGAAGGCGCCGGCATTGGCCAGGGCGGATTCCAGGATGGCGGCGGTGTGCCCGTCCGGCCGGGCCGCGTCGGCCGCCAGGGCGTCGCGCAGGCGGTTCCACACGTCGCCCAGCCACTCCGCCACGGCCGGATGCGCCAGCGCGGAGCGGATCGCCGCCCCCAGCGCGGCGGCGCGCTGCGGGTCGGTTTCCAGCCGCTCGATCTCGGTCCGCACCCATTCCTCGAAGGCCAAGCGCAGGGAGGAGTCGCCGCCTTCGGCCTTCGCGAGCTCGGCGTTGATGGTGTCGAGGATGCGGTTGGCGAGGTAGGCGCCGGCCACCCAGCGCGCCACCGCGCCGCCAGATTCGCGCACGCGGTCCTTGATCGCCTCGCGCAGCGCCTCCTGGCGTTCGGCCAGCACGTCCTTCAGGCGCTCCAGCGCCAGGTCCAGCACGGCCTGGTGCCGGCCGCCGGCCAGCAGGGCGCGCAGCGCGCGGGCCACCACCGGCGCGGCG
>JALHNW010000011.1 GCA_022843345.1 Rubritepida sp.
GGCCGCCCCGCCGCGCGTCCTGGCGAACGGCGCGGACCGCGTGCAGGTGGCCATGGCCACGCCCGGCACGGCGGGTCGCGGCCTGGACGCCTACCGCGCGCAGCCGGTGCCGCTGGCCGCGCGTTCGCTGCTTCCGGCCATCCGCCGTTGAATTAAGACAGCGTAATCATCTTGAAAGGTTACACCGATTCAGGCACATGGCTGACCAGCCGCGGAGGCATGGCTCCTCCCGGGAGAGCAGGGAACCAACGCATGAATCGACTCTCCGTCCTGGCGGCCGCAGCGGCCGCCTTCATGACCTTCGGCATCGGCGAGGCGCTCGCCGGGCGCGACCTGGACCAGATCCGCAGCCGCAACGTGCTGCGCTGCGGCGTCCAGGGCCCCTCCAACCCCGGCTTCGGCGTGCCTGACAGCCAGGGCCGCTGGCAGGGCTTCAACGTGGAGATCTGCCGCGCCGTCGCCATCACCATCTTCAACGATCCCGCGCGGGTCGAGTTCGTGCCCGTCACCACCCAGAGCCGCTTCCCGGCGCTGGCGGCGGGCGAGGTGGACATCCTGTCCAACAACTCGACCTGGACGCTCACGCGCGACACCAACGTCAACCGCTTCAACTTCCCCGCCATCGTCTTCTACGACGGCCAGGCGGTGATGGTGCCCCGGCGCCTGAACGTGGCCAGCGCGCGCCAGCTCAACGGCGCCACCGTCTGCGTGCAGCCGGGCACGACGACCGAGATGAACCTCGCCGACTACTTCCGCCAGAACAACCTGCGCTTCACCCCGGTGGTCATCGCCGACCTGGACGAGCTGCGCCGCGCCTATGACAGCGGCCGCTGCGACGTGTTCACCAACGACTTCGCCGTGCTCGCCGCCCAGCGCACGCTGCTGGGCCGCCCGGCCGACCACGTCATCCTGCCCGAGCGCATCTCGAAGGAACCCCTCGGCCCGGTCGTCCGCCAGGGCGACGAGGAGCTGACCAACATCGTCGCCTGGACCGTGTTCGGCCTGATCGACGCCGAGGAGTTCGGCATCACCGCCGCCAACGTGGAGCAGATGGCATCCACCGCGACCGACCCGCGCATCCGCCGCCTGCTGGGCGCCGAGGGCAACATGGGCGAGAGCCTGGGTGCGGCGAACCCGCAATACATGCGCACCATCATCCGCACCCTGGGCAACTACGGCGAGATCTTCGAGCGCCACCTGGGCGCCCAGACCCCGCTGCAGCTGGAGCGCGGGCAGAACAACATCTGGACGCGCGGCGGCCTGCTCTACTCCCCGCCGGCGCGCTGAACCGAGGCGGCGTGCCTTCCCCGCCGGCGCAGCATCGCGCCGGCGGGACTTCCCGTTCCGGGCCGAGGCGGCAGATGAGCACCACCACCATCCCATCCATGCCGGCGGCGAGGCCGCTGATCCCCCTGCCCGGCGGCGCCACGGCGCGCGGGCTGCTGTGGCAGGCCCTGCTGCTGGCCGCGATCCTGCTGCTGGGCTGGTCCCTGTGGGACAACCTTTCGCGCAACATGGCCGCGCGCGGGCTGGAGTTCGGCTTCGGCTTCCTCGACCGCTCCGCCGGCATCCCGATCGGCGAATCGGCCATCCCGTACTCGCCCTCCGACACCTACGCGCGCGCGCTGACGGTGGGGCTGCTGAACACGCTGCGCGTCGCCGTGGTGGGCATCGCGCTGTGCACCGTGCTGGGGGTGGCGCTGGGCCTGGCGCGGCTGTCCTCCAACCCGCTGCTTCGCGGGCTGACGGGCGGCTACATCGAGCTGATCCGCAACACCCCGCTCGTGCTTCAGCTGGTGTTCTGGCACACGGTCATCCTCCAGCTCCCCTCCGTGCGGCAGGCGCTGAGCCCGCTGCCGGGCGTCTTCCTGTCCCAGCGCGGCCTGAAGCTGCCCGCGCCGCTGGCCGACCCCGCCCTGTGGGGCTTCCTGCTGGCGGTGCTGGCCGGCGCGATCCTCTGGTACGCGCTGCTGCGGCGCGAGCGCGCACGCCAGGTGGCCACCGGCGAGCGCAAGCCCACGATCCTGCCCGGCCTTGCCGCGCTGCTGGGCCTGCCGCTGCTGGCGGCGCTCGCGCTGGGCGCGCCGACGCTGGAATGGCCCGTCCTGGCCGGCTTCAACTTCGAAGGTGGGCTGGCGCTCAGCCCGGAATTCTTCGCGCTGCTGGTGGGGCTGGTGGTCTACACCTCCGCCTTCATCGCCGAGATCGTGCGCTCGGGCATCCAGTCGGTGCATGCCGGGCAGTGGGAGGCCGCGCGCGCGCTCGGCCTGCCGGGCGGGCGGATCATGCGGCTGGTGATCCTGCCCCAGGCGCTGCGCGTCATCATCCCGCCGCTCACCTCGCAATACCTGAACCTCACCAAGAACTCCTCGCTGGCGGTGGTGATCGGCTACCCGGACCTCGTCTCGGTGGCCAACACCTCCATCAACCAGACGGGGCAGGCGGTGGAGGTGATCGCCATCTTCATGGCGGTCTACCTGCTGATCTCTCTGGGCACCTCGGCGCTCATGAACGCCTACAACCGCGCCGTCGCGCTGAAGGAGCGGTGAGATGAGCGCCACGGCCCCCGCCCTGCCCTCCTTCGCCGCCCGTTCGCTGGCGCTGCTGCGCGCCTGCTTCACCGGGCCGCTGAACATCCTCATCTCGCTGGCCTGCATCGCGCTGCTGGCCTGGCTGCTGCCGCCGGTGCTCGACTGGGCGCTGTGGAGCGCCACCTGGAGCGGCACGGCCGCCGAATGCCGGGCCAGCGGCGGCGCCTGCTGGGCCTTCATCCGCGAGAAGTTCTGGTTCTCCGTCTTCGGCCTCTACCCATACGAGGAGCGCTGGCGGCCGGCGGCGATGCTGCTGATCCTGGTGGCCATGGTCATAGCCTCCACCTGGCGGCGCTTCTGGAACCGGCGGCTGCTGCTGGCCTGGGCGGTGGCGGCGCCGCTGATGCTGCTGCTGCTGGCCGGCGGCGTGCCGGGTCTGCCGGCGGTGCAGACGCGCCAATGGGGCGGGCTCACCATCACGGGCGTCATCGCCGTCTACGGGCTGGCGCTGGGCTACCCGCTTGCGATCCTGTTGGCGCTCGGCCGCCGCTCGGCGCTGCCGGTGGTGCGGTGGACCTGCACGGCCATCATCGAATGCGTGCGCGGCGTGCCGCTGATCTCGCTGCTGTTCATGGCGGCGATCATGCTGCCGCTGTTCCTGCCCGAGGGCGTGACGCTTGACCGGCTGGCGCGCGTGCTGGTCGCCTACACCCTGTTCACGGCGGCCTACATGGCCGAGGTGGTGCGCGGCGGCCTGCAGGCCATGCCGCGCGGCCAGTACGAGGCGGCGGACGCGCTGGGCCTGCCCTTCTGGAAGAAGATGCGGCTGGTGATCCTGCCGCAGGCGCTGTCCATCACCATCCCCGCGCAGGTGAACACCTTCATCGGCCTGTTCAAGGACACGACGCTGGTGGTGGTGATCGGCGTGTTCGACTTCTTCACCACGCTGCGCGCCGCACTGGGCGACCCCAACTGGCTGGGCTTCCCGACGGAGGCCTACGTCTACGCGGCCGCCGTGTACTTCATCCTGTGCTTCGCGATGAGCAAGTACAGCCAGCGGCTGGAGGCGGACCTGCGAAGGGGCGCACGCTAGTAGGTCGCGCGCCCGCCCGAGCAGTCGAACACCGCCCCCGTGGTGAAGGAAACGCCGTCGGAGCAGAGGAAGGCGGCCATCTCCGCCACCTCCTCGGCAAGGCCGAAGCGGCCCATGGGGATCTTGGACTTCATCCAGGCCACCTGCTCGGGCGCCATCTGCCGGAACAGCTCCGTCTCCACCGCCGCCGGGGTGATGCAGTTCACCCGGACGTTCGTCTCGGCCAACTCCTTGCCCAGCGACTTCGTCAGCCCGATCACCCCCGCCTTCGCCGCCGAATAGGCCGAGGCCATGGGGTTGCCCTCCTTTCCCGCGACGGAGGCGATGACCACGATCCGCCCGGCGTCGCGCGCCCGCATCCCCGGCACCACGGCGCGGCAGGACAGGAAGACGCCCACGAGGTCCACCTCGATCACCCGCCGCCAGGCATCCACCGGGTAGTCCTCAAGCCGGTGGTTCGGCCCGGTGATGCCGGCATTGGCGACCAGGGCGCCGACCGGGCCGTGCGCGGCCTCCGTGCGGGCCAGCGCGGCCTCCACGGAGGCGGCGTCGGTGACGTCCACCACCTGGCGGTCCGCCGCCGCCACCTGGGCGAGCGCCGCCGCGTCGGCGTCCCAGAGCGAGATCCGGGCGCCCTCCGCCTCCAGCCGCCGCGCGATCGCGAGGCCCAGCCCGCGGGCACCCCCCGTAATGACCACAAGTTGCCCGCTGATGCCCTTCATCGCGCCCACCCTTCGCGGCTTCGTTCGCCTGTCCAGCAGCTTAGCGCGAATCCCCCCAATCGGAAATTCATTCCTTTAGCGCTCATCTTCACATAATGAGACTTCAATCTCTTTATGAAGACTTGCCGGGCGCCAATTTCGGGTGAATGGAGGAGGTGGCAACTCGTCGATTCGTTGTCTTCCTGGTTGCCCGCACAACTTGCGCGGGCATGGAGGTCTGAATGGCTGCAACCCCGACCGTCACCTTCCTCGACGGCGCGAGCGTCTCGCCCTTCATCGGCACCACCCAGGCCCTGACGTTGCGCTTCGACAACACCGGCGCCGCCGGCCAGACCGGCTACGCCCCCTACATCGACCTCCTCATCCCCAGGCTGGGCGCGGATGGGGGCGGGGCGGCGCAGGCGGACGGGCTTTCCCTGCTCTCGGCCACGCATCTCGGCGCCGATCTCGAGGTCACGCTCCTCACCTTCGACGTCCACGGCTTCGCCGCCATTCCCGGCTCCGGCGCTACCATCGGCGGGCCGCGGGTCCTCGCCGGCACGCCTGGCGACCAGGTGGCGGTGCTGCGCCTGCCCTTCGGCTCCTTCACCTCCTCGCAGACGCCCGCCGACGTCGAGCTGACCGTCAAGGTCTCGAACCTCGCCGACCTGGGCACGCCCCTGACGCTCTCCGCCCGGGGCGCCTTCGCCTTCGGCAGCGACCCGATGGACGACGCCCTCGCGGACCCCGCGATCATGGGCGCGCCGGACGCGCTGGCGGTGAGGCCCACCGTGGCCACGCTCGACGTCACCTACCTGGGGCCGGAGCAGGAGACGGCGACCGGCCCCTCCTATCCCCGCTCCTGGGAGTCCACGGCGAGCCTGGCGCCCGGCCAGCCCTTCACCAGCTTCACCATCACCGACACCCTGCCCGACGGCGTGGTGCTCATCGGCACGCCCACCTTGCTGAACAAGGCCACCGGGCTGCCCATGCCGGGCACCGTCACCGTCACGGCGAATCCGGACGGAACGCAGACCGTCACGGCGGTGTTCGACGGCACGATCACCGGCGGCCCGGCGATGCGGCCCACCCTGCACACCGACTGGTACGTGACCGAGTTCCTGCACGACGGCACCCCCGTGCTGGACCCCGCCACCGGCGCCTTCCGCGCGCTGGAGCAGGACAGCCGGCTGGACGCGGACTGGCAGCCGGTGGACGGCCGCGACGCGCCCACCCACGTCACCGTGAACCAGGCGGGGGCCGAGGACGTCGTCACCGCCAAGTCCATCGCCATCCAGAAGGGCGTGGCGCTGGTCAGCGCCGCCGCGCAACCGGCGGGCGTGCTGGAGTACACGCTGGACGGCCAGGTCTCGAACTACTTCGAGATGGACGGGCTGGTCGTCACCGACACGCTGGGCGACGGGCAGACCTTCAACGCGCTGGCCACGCCCACCCTGCGCGTCACCGAGGCCGGCGTCACCAAGGCGATCCCGCTCGCCGGGTTCTTCACCGTCACCGGCAAGGACGCCGCGGGGCGCAGCACCGTCGCCTTCGACGTCAGCGCCGCCATGGAGGCCTCGGGCCTGGTGCCGGACGGCGTCCTGGACGGCAATGGCGGCGGGCTGGGCGAGGCGCCGCACGCCACGGCCTACCGCAAGGCGACGATCCAGATCGTGTTCCAGACGACGCTGGACGAGAGCTGGACCGGCCCGGTGCCGGGCGACGCCTTCGTGGACCAGGGCGACGCCGTCGGCAACGACGTGGCCTATGACGGCGACGTGCTCCTCACCGGCAGCCGCATCGGCGACGACAGCGCCGCCGCCGTCTCCCTCCCGGTGAACGCGGTCGGCAAGGCGATTGCCGCGGTCAACGGCGACACGGGGCGCGGCACCGACGACTTCGCCGCACCCGCCCATGTCCAGGCCGGCGACGCGATCACCTTCCGCCTGACGCTGGACCTGCCGCTCACCTCCTCGCACGCGCTGAAGCTCTCCGACTACCTGCCCCTGCCGGTGCTCGACGCCCTGGCGCTGACCTATGACGCCTCCTCCGCCCTGCCCGAGGTGGGCGAGTTCCGCTTCGACGCGGCCACCGACGAGTGGCTGGCGCGCACCGGCATCGTGCCAACCGTCGCCGTGGACGTGGCGGGCAACGCGCTTTCCTTCGACTTCGGCGGCATCGCGGGCAGCGCGCTTCCCGCGCCCTATCCGCGCACGCAGCTCGACCTCCTCTTCACCCTGCGCGTGAACGACGAGCGGTTCGGCGACGGCCTGCTGCTGACCAACCAGGTCACCAGCACCGAGACCGACAGCGCCGGCCAGGTGGTGGAGGACAACGCCATCATCCGGTTCGAGCTGGGCGAGCCGGTGCTGAAGGTCACCAAGGGCGTCGTCGCCACCGACAACCCGGACGGCGTCCTCACCGGCTCCGTCGGGCCCGTGGCCTTCACCGCGGTGGGCAGCGCGGGCCCACGCTTCGCCGGCACGATAGACAGCCTGGACATCGCCGCCCGCCCGGTCAACGCCAACCTGCGCAACGTGGACGCGGGCGACACCGTCACCTTCGCCATCGTGGTGGAGAACCTCGGCTCCGGCTGGAAGGGCGCCTTCGACACGGTGCTGAAGGACAGCCTGCCGGCCGGCTTCGCCATGCCGGCGGGCGGCTGGAACCTTTCGGTGACCGACGGCACCGGCGCGGCGCTGGCCTACACCGACCTCGGCGGCGGGCTGTTCGGCAACGGCATCCAGCTCGACGACCAGTCGGGAAGCGACGGCGCGCTGGACGCCTATTCCCAGGGCTCGGGCACCAACATCGCGATCGTCACCTTCGACGCGCGGCTGGAGGATGCGCTGGCGGTGCCGCGCGCCCTGACCAACTCCGCCGTGGTCACGCACTACGCGGCCACCGAGGGCGGCATCAACTTCGGGACCGACCCGGATGACGACCGGCCGCTGAACGACGTCGCCACCGTCTCCGTCACGCCCTCGCTGGCGAAGGTGGTCGCCTCCACCTCCAACGCCGCGGGCTCCGGCCAGGGCGATGCCGGCATCGTGGACGCCACGATCGGCGAGTTCGTCACCTACACCGTCACCGTGCGCGTGCCCGAGGGCGTGCTGGCGGGCGTGACGCTGCAGGACCTGCTGCCCGCGGGAACGGCGGGCGTGCTGGCGGCCGTTTCCGGCACGCTGGTGGGGGTGGGCGCCAACATCTCCGGCCCGGCGGCCGGGATGGCGGCGGCCATCACGGACCGCGACGGCGACGGCATCCTGGACCTGCTGTCCTGGAACCTCGGCGGCGTCGCCAACGCCGTGGACAACGTCAACGACGCGCAGGACCTGCTGACCTTCTCCATCACCGCGCAGGTGCTCGGCGACGCGCGCAACGCCGCGGGCGACGTGCTCACCAACACGGCGCGGCTGACCAGCACGGATCCCCTGTCGGGCGCCCCGGCGGTGCAGGAGGCGACCGCGCGGATCGAGCTGGTCGAGCCCCAGCTTTCCATCACCAAGTCGGTGACGCCGGCGCGCGGCGACGCGGGCGACCTGTTCCACTACACCATCGTGGTCACGAACGTGGCCGGCGCCTTCGACGCAACGGCCCATGACCTGGTGATCTCGGACCTGCTGGGCACCCTGCCGCCGCACCTGGTCTATGACGCCGCGACCCTGGCCATCGCGTCCGCGCCCGGCTACGCGGGCGCGGCCGTCACCAGCGGCGGCGTGGCGGGCCAGGCGATCGAGGTCCAGGCCACCAGCCTGAAGGCCGGCGACAGCATCACCGTCACCTTCTCCGCCAGGGCCGCGGCGGACGTCCCTGCCGGCGGCAGCGTGACCAACGTCGCCGGCGTCACCGGCACGACGCTGCCCGGCATGGTGACCGAGGAGCGCGCCTACGCCGACACGGACGACGCGCGCGTCACCTTCGCCGCGCCGTCCATCGCCAAGTCCATCATCGCCACCTCCTTCGCCGACACCGGCAGCGGCGTCTCGTCGAGCGCGCGGCCGGACGTGAAGGTGAACGAGGTCCTCACCTACCGCATCGTCCTCACCCTGCCGGAGGGCGACAGCGTCGGCCTGACGCTGGAGGACCTGCTGGCCGACACGCTCGGCACCGGCACCGCGAATGGCGCGCTGGAATACGTGGCCGGCTCCGCGCGCGTCGTCTCGGTGGGCGCCAACCTGTCCTCCGTGGGCGGCGTGGTGGACCTGCTGAACCCGGCGATCTCGGCCACCGACACGGACGCGGACGGCAACGTCAGCGCGGTGCTGCTCTCCTTCGGCACGGTGCGCAACGCCGCCGACGGCGTGAGCGACGCCAAGGACCGGATCACCGTCGAACTCCAGGCCAAGGCCGTCGACCGCCCGGCGAACCAGGCCGGCGACGTGCTGACCAACAGCGCCACCGTCCGCACGGCGAACACCGCGGCCTCCGACCGCGCGGACGCCGACTTCGTGCAGCCGCTGCTGGACGTGCAGAAATCCGCCAGCGCCGCGGTGGGCGACGCTGGCAACCTCGTCACCTACACCATCACGGTCCAGCACGCCGCCGGCTCCTCCGCCACCGCGTACAACCTGGTGCTGGGCGACGTCTTCCCGCCGGGCGTGACCTACGTCGCGGGCAGCGCAACCTCCTCCGCCGGGACGCTCAGCGACGCGGGCGGTCAGGTCGCGCTCACGCTGGCCTCGCTGGCGCGCGGCTCCTCCGTCACCATCACCTACCAGGCGCGGCTGGACGACGCCGTGGTGGACGGCCAGGCGATCCGCAACGTGGCGAACCTGGCCTACGACACCGACGCCGACCCGGCCCTGTCGCGCCATCTGTCCGACAGCGACGACGCCACGGTGGCCGTGGACATCGTGAACGCGGTGGCCAAGACGATCGTCGCCACCGACAACGCCTGGACCACCGGCGGCAACCTCACGACGGGCGAGACGGTCACCTACCGCATCACCGCCACGCTGGGCGAGGGCACGCAGGGCGTGCGGCTGGTGGACGCGCTGCCCGCGGGGCTGGAATACCTGTCCTCCAGCCTCGTCGGCCTCTCGCCCTCCATCACCGCGGCCGCGTCCGTGGTCAGCCACGACGCCGCCACCAACCGCCTCACCTACGACTTCGGCACGGTGGTGAACGCCGGCAACAACGCGGGCGCCGACACCATCGTGATCGAGGTGGTGGCCAGGGTCCTGCCCGGCACGGCGGCGACGCAGGTCAACGCCGCGACGCTGGCGCCCTCCGTTCCCGCCAACGCCTTCGGCGTGACGCCGGGCGCCGGCACGCCGCTCGGCGCCAGCGTTTCCTCGCCCGTGGTGCACGCGCAGGTCGGCAACCTCGCCTTCCAGGACTTCAACGGCAACGGCGTGCAGGATGCCGGCGACACCGGCGTGGCCGGCGTGACGGTGGAGCTGCGCGACTCCGCCACCGGCGCGGTGGTCGCCACCGCCACCACGGGGACCAACGGCCTGTACCTGTTCACGGACGTGGTGCCCGGCGGGTACTTCGAGACCTTCGTGAAGCCGGCCGGCTGGGAATACGCCCCCGTCGGCCGTGGCACCGCCGCCACCGACAGCGACGCCGATCCGTCCACCGCGACGGGCGCCGCCTTCGACCTGTTCGACGCCCAGTCCGACCTGACGCGCGACGTGGGCCTGTTCCGCCACGCCAGCCTGGGCGACAGGGTGTGGGAAGACGCCGACGGCGACGGCACGCAGGATGCGGGCGAGGCCGGCGTGGCCGGCGTCACGGTCACCCTGCTGGACGCCGCGAACGCCGTGGCGGGCACCGCGACGACGGATGGCAGCGGCGCCTACCAGTTCACCGGCCTGCGCCCCGGCGCCTACACCGTGGAGTTCGCGAAGCCGGCCGGCTGGGCCTTCACGCCGCCCCTCCTCGGCGGCAACGGGGCGCTGGACAGCAACGCGAACCCCGTCACCGGCCGCGCGCCCGCGGTCACGCTCGTCTCCGGCACCAGCAACCAGACCGTGGATGCGGGCATCTACCGCCCCGTCACCATCGGCGACACGGCCTTCGTGGACACGGATGGCGACGGCATGCAGGACGTCGGCGAGGCCGGCCTGGCCGGCGTGTCCGTGCGCCTGCTGGACGGCACGGGCGCCCTCGTCGCCAGCGCCGTGACCGACGGCGCGGGCGCCTATTCCTTCACCGGCCTGCGCCCCGGCGCCTACCAGGTGCAGTTCGCGGCACCCGCCGCATACCGGCCCACCCTGGCGAACCAGGGCGACGACGCGGCGGACAGCGATGCGACCGGCGGGCTGACTCCCCTCCGCACCTACCGTTCCGGCGACGCCGACGGCACGGTGGATGCCGGGTTCTGGCAGGCCGCCTCGCTCGGCAACCGCATCTGGAACGACGCCGACGGCGACGGCATCCAGGATGCCGGCGAGGCGGGGGTGGGCGGCCTGTCCGTGACGCTGCTGGCCGCCGACGGCATTTCCGTGGTCGCCACCACCACCACGGCGGGCGACGGCGGCTACCTGTTCAGCGACCTGTCGCCCGGCACCTATTCGGTGCAGTTCAGCAAGCCGGCCGGGTGGTCCTACACCCAGGGGGGCCAGGGCAGCGCGGCCACGGACAGCGACGCGCTGCCGGGCACCGGCCGCTCCGCGCCCGTGTTCCTGTCCAGCGGCGAGGATGAGCGCACGGTGGATGCGGGCATCTGGAACCCGGTCACCATCGGCAACCATGCCTGGGTGGACGTGAATGGCGACGGCATCCAGGGCGGTGCCGAGCCCGCGCTGGCCGGCGCGCAGGTCACCCTCGTCAACGCCCTCACCGGGGTGCCGGTGGCCACGGCCATCACGGCGGCGGACGGCTCCTACCTGTTCACCGTGCCGCCCGGCACCTACACGCAGATCTGGGTGCCGCCCGCGGGCTACATGACCACCGCCGCCGGCCAGGGCACCGCGGCTGCCGACAGCAACGTGGATCCCGCGACGGGCGGGACGGCCCCCGTCACCCTCTCTGGCGGCCAGTCCGACCTGACGCAGGATGGCGGCTTCTACATCCCCGTGACGATCGGCGACCGCGTCTTCGAGGACGGGGACGGCGACGGCGTGCAGGGCGCCGGCGACACCGCGCTGGGCGGCGTGACGGTCCGCCTGCTCGACGCCTCGGGCAACGTCGTGCGGACGGCGACGACGGCGCCCGACGGCTCCTACCTGTTCGACGGGGTCCGCCCCGGCGCCTACCAGGTCGAGTTCGTGCGGCCGGCCGGCTTCACCTTCACCGCGAAGGACGCGGGCGCGGACGGGCTGGACAGCGACGCCGACCTCGTCACCGGCCGCTCGCCGCTGAAGACCTACCTCTCGGGCGACGTGGACCGCACGGTGGATGCCGGGATGTGGCGCCCGGTCACCATCGGCGACACGGCCTGGCTGGACGCCGATGGCGACGGCGTGCGCGGCGCGGGCGAGCCCGGCCTTGCCGGCGCCACCGTCACCCTGCTCGACGCCACGACCGGCGCCGTGCTGGGCACGGCGGTGACGGATGCGGACGGCGCCTACCTGTTCACCGGCCTGAAGCCCGGCACCTTCCGCGAGGAATGGACCGCGCCCGCCGGCCACGCCTTCACCCGCCCGGACCAGGGCGGCGACTCGGCGGACAGCGACGTGCTGGCGGCCAACCAGGCCAGCGGCGCCACCGCCGCCTTCGCGGTGCGGAGCGGCCAGGCGGACATGACCCGCGACGCGGGGCTGTACCAGCTCTCGACGATCAAGGGCACGGCCTTCCTCGACCTGCCGCCGGGGGTGTGCCCGCCGAAGTGGCCGCAGGCGGTCTTCGCCGGCATCACCGTGCAGCTGCTCGACGGCCAGGGCGGCGTGGTGACGAGCGCCATCACCGGCAGCGACGGTGCCTACACGCTCGGCGGCATCGCGCCCGGCACCTACACCGTGCGCTTCCTGGAGCGCGACGGGCTGGCGCTGGTGGCGAAGGGCGCGGGCAACGCGCCGCTGATCGCCTCCGACGTGGACGGCGCGACGGGGCTGAGCGACGCCATCACGCTGCGCACCAACACCCACGTCACCGGGGTGGATGGCGGCTTCACGCACCTCACCGGCACGGCGCTGGACGGCGCGCCGGTCATCGTGCAGCCCGGCTTCGCGCAGCACGGCACGGCGCCGGAAAGCCTCTTCGCGCCCGGCAACGGCACCGTGGTCACGCTGGCGCCGGACACGGCGGTGATCGGCGGCACGGGCGGGGCGGGCAGCGCCTTCATGGCCCATGCCCCGGGCGCCTACCTGGTGGCCGGCACGGGGCCGAGCATCGTGATGCTGGCCGCGCAGGGCGGCGGGGGCGTGCTCTACGGCTCCACCGGCTTCATGGTGGGCGAGGGGTCGGAGAGCAACGACATCATCATCTCGGGCTGCGCCGGATCGAACAACCAGGGCATGGGCGCGGCCTGGGACGGCACGCGCGATTGGAACCTCATGGCCGGCGGCACGGGGGCCGACCTGCTTGAGGGCAACCACGGCCGGGGCGTGCTGCTGGGCGGGGCGGGCAACGACCGCCTGTTCGGCTTCGGCGAGCGGGTGGGCGGCACCAACGACGGCGCCGTCGCCGTTTCCGGCGGGGCCATCACCGCGCTGTCCGTAGGCGACGAGATCGTGCTCAGCGGCCAGGGTCCCTCGCAGGTCGCGTGGAACGCCGGTGACGGCGTGCAGGTGATCTACGGCTTCGACCCGGCGAACGGCGACACGCTGGACATCTACGGCTTCGGCGCGCCGGCGCAGGTGCTGTCCTGGAACGGCATGGGCGTGCTGTATTTCGGCCCCGACCAGGCGGTGATCCTGCACAACTGGAACCCGCTGGGCGGCGCGCTGCCCGCCGGCATCACCTTCCACGCCGACCTGGCGCGGATGCCCGGCGCCTTCGGCGACTTCCAGCCGCTGCCGCCGACGATCCTCGGCGCGTCGCAGGACGTGTTCCACGGCACCCAGGGCGACGACATCGCCGTGGCGGCGGACGGCACCGGCACCACCTTCTTCGGCGGCGACGGGCAGGACCTGCTGCTGGGCGCCTCGGGGAACGACCTGTTCATCCTGGGCAAGGGCGGCACCACGGCGCTGGGCGGCGAGGGGGGCGACATCTTCGTGGGCGCGGCCGGCGGCGCGGCGGATCGCCTGGAAGGCGGGCTGGGCGACGACGTCTTCGTCATCGCCAACCGCTTCACCACCGTCGCCGAGAAGGCGGGCGAAGGCACCGACGCCGCCCTCGTGGCGGTGGATGGCTGGCGGGTGGCCGACCACGTCGAGACGGCGATGCTGACCGGCGCCGCCACCACCATGACCGGCGGCGGCACGGCGCAGACCCTGGTGGCCAACGCCGCCCTGGCCTCCGACATCACGGCCGGCACCGGCAAGGCGACGATGATCGGCGGCGCGGCGGCCAGCGTGTTCCGCGGCAACGACCTGGGCGGCACCTTCGTCGGCCAGGGTGCAGCGGACACCTATGTCGGCGGCAGCGGCGACGACACCTACGCCGTCACCCATGCCGGGGCCACGATCACCGAGATGCCGGGTGGCGGGCACGACGTGGCCATCGTCTCGGTGAATGGCTGGACGGCGGCGGACAACATCGAGGTGGTGGTGCTGGGCGGCGCTGCGGCCTCCGTGAACCTCGGCAGCTCGGGCGCCATGGTGGTGGCCAACCCGGGCATGGGCTCCTTCGCCTCGGCGGTGGCCGGCGAGAACTACTTCTTCGGCGGCGCCGGGGTGGACGGCTTCGCCGGCGGGACCGGCAGCGACGTGTTCTTCGGCGGCACCGGC
Source organism: Rubritepida sp. (assembly GCA_022843345.1). Lineage (GTDB taxonomy): Bacteria > Pseudomonadota > Alphaproteobacteria > Acetobacterales > Acetobacteraceae > Roseococcus. Next base: position 14,108 of record JALHNW010000011.1, read on the forward strand.
GCCACGGTGATGGCCGGCAACGGCGGCGACGACACCTACGTGGTGAACAACGCCGCCTCCCAGGCCATCGAGGGCGCGGCCGGCGGCAGCGACGTCGCTTGGGTCGCCGTGGATGGCTGGACCGTGGGCGACGGGATCGAGATCGCCGCCCTGTCCGGCACGGCCACGCGCGTGACCGGCAACGCCACCGGCGGCACGCTCTTCGCCAACGCCGCGCTGGGCAGCCAGCTCACCGCCGGTCCGGGCGGGTCGGTGATGGTGGGCTCGGACTTCGCCGACACCTTCACCAGCGGCGCGGGCACCGACGTGATGGTGCTGGGCGGCGGGGCGGACCTGGTGGCGCTGTCGGGCGCCTGGGGCGTGGACGGCGTCAGCGGCTTCAGTGGCCATTGGGGCGAAGGCGACAAGCTGGACTTCCGCGGCTCGGGCCTGTCCTTCGCCGACCTCGACATCGTCCGCTTCGGCGACGCGGTGCTGGTCGCCCACGGCGGCAACGCCGTGGGGCTCTGGGGCGTGGCGCAGGACCTGAACGCCAGCGACTTCCTGTTCGCCTGACGGGCGCGGCGCGTCAGGAGGGCTCCAGCCCCACCTGGCGCGCCAGCTGCGTCAGCCCGGTGATCTGCCCCTGCAGGAAGTCGCGCCACTGCTCCGGCTGCATGGCGCGCGGCGCGTAGCCCAGGCGGCCAAGCCGCTCGCGCGTCGCCTCCTCGCCCAGCACCTTCGCCACCGCGGCGTTGAAGCGGGCGACGACGGGCGCGGGCGTGCCGGCAGGCGCGGCGATGCCGAACCAGACGATCAGCTCGAAGCCCGGCACGTCGCGCGCCACGGGCGGGATCTCGGACGCCAGCGGAAAGGGCTCGCGCGTCGTCACGCCGAGTGCGCGCACCCTGCCCTCCCGCGCCTGGGCAAGCCCGGCGACCAGGTCGGTCAGCGTGCAGTCGATGCGCCCGGCCAGCACCTCGGTCAGCGCCTCCGGGCCGCCGCGGCTGGGCACGGGCAGCATCCGCACGCCGGCCATCTGGTTCATCTGCTGCGAGCCGATGAGGGCGGAGGCGTTGCCATGGCTGAAGGTCAGCTCGCCGGGGCGGCGGCGGGCCAGCTCCATCAGCTCCGCCGTGCTGCGCGCGGGCGAGTTGGGCGGCACCACCAGCAGGTAGGGCGCCTCGGCCAGGAAGGCCATGTGGGTGAAGTCACGCATGGGGTCGTAGCCCAGGTTGCGGACCAGGTAGGTGTTCAGCGCCCCGTTGGTGACGGACAGGATGCCCATGGTCAGCCCGTCGGGTGCCGCGCCCTTCAGCGCCATGGTGCCGACCACGCCGTTGCCGCCCGGGCGGTTGTCCACGATCACCGGCTGGCCCAGCTCGCGCGACAGGGGCTCGGCCACGTTGCGGGCCAGGCTGTCGGTGACGCTGCCGGCCGGGAAGGCGACGATCAGGCGGATCGGGCGGTCGGGCCAGGTTTGCGCCAGTGCGGGCGCGGGCAGCGCGGCGGCGGCGAGCAGGGTGCGGCGGGTGATCATGGGCGGGGCTCCGTGGGGGATTGGCGCGCAGGATCCCGCGCGAGGTGGCGGTGGATCTCGGTGTTGT
>JALHNW010000012.1 GCA_022843345.1 Rubritepida sp.
GGGCCCGCCAGCGGTCGTTCGACCAGGGGGTCGCGGCGGGGCGCGCGGCGCCGCGCTGACGCCGACTGCGCCCGGACGATCCCGGCCGGGCGCGTGACAATGGGTCGGGGGCTGGGCCACGTCACCCTTTCAAATGGCGGCGAAAGGCCCAGCCCGGTGGATGCCGTCACCGCGCTGCCCGATCAGGCCGGCGCGGCACCCAGGGATGGGCGCTGGGGATGTCGCGTGGCCATCACCAGTGCGAACAGGCCCGTCGCCAGCAGGGTCCAGGCGCCGGGCCCGGGCACGGCGATGCTGCCGCAATAGCCGCTGTTGCACAGCATGTAGGTCGGCGCGTCGGTGCCCATGGCGCGGACGTCGGAATGGGTGCCGATCATGCCGAAGGGAACGTTGGCGCTGTCCGACAGCGTGTAGACCGCCGCGAAGTTGAAGTGCCCCGCGCTGTCGAGGTTGAGCGTGGGGGTGAAGCCCGGGCTGCCCCAGTCGAACTCCAGCACGATGCGCCGGGTCGTGGCGTCGTAGGCGGCGTCGCAGCTCACCATCGCCGGGTTGCACCCTTCCTGAAGCAGCGTCTCGGAGATCGTCGGGCTGCCCACCATCGGCGCCGTCAGGAATGAGTCGAGGCCGAACTCGCCGTACCAGCCGGCCTGGACGAAGGTCTCGCCCGGGGAGAGTTCGATCGTCGCGCGTCCCGAGATGATCGCCGTTGCAGGAGGATCGACCACGCGGGCGATCATGGCCCCCGTCTTGAGGACGGCGCCCAGGCCGGCGGCCGGCGGGGCGATGACGCCGGCGAGGCCGAGCACGTCGCCGGCCGCGCTGACCCAGTAGAGCGCCTCCTTGTAATACGTGTTCTGGCTGAAGCCGAAGCCGAAGAAACTCAGGATCGCCGCATTGGCCGGGGCAGGGACCGCGGCAAGCAGCAACGTCGCCATGGCTGCGGCGGCTGGTCCGAAGCGGCGTCGGGCGGAACGACGTGGCGGTGATGTGAGGTGAAGCATCGGATCTCTCACTTTTGTTATCGTAACGACAAGGGACGATCGCATTGCCTGCGGAGGAATGGGAAGTGAAGACTCCTTCATTCGGAATGGCGACAAGGTTTCGCGTACGGACTCTCGCGGGCGACGGGATGTGCAGCATGGCGCTGGCTCACCTGCCCTGACGGCCCATCACCTGTGTCCGTCAGGGTCTGGCGGGCCACGGCAGCAGGGGCGCGGTCCGCTTCTGGTAGAGCGGGTGCTTGGGCGAACCGTCGCCATTCACCCCGAAGCAGAGCGGCCGCAGCCCCGCCAGCAGCGCCGCGACCTCGGCGCCGCGCCAGCGCAGGGGCTTGGGCGGCTGGCCCCAGGCCACCACCAGGGGGGCGGCGCGCCTCGCGTGGTGGCGGATGGCGGCGTCGTTGCCATCTCCCACCGGGTCCTGCACTTCCAGCAGCCGCGCCTTGTCCGTGGCGCGGTAGCCGAAGGCGTTGAGCATCACGCAGCCCCCGCAGCCCCACAGGTGGCGCGCGCGCCACATCACGCCCTGCACGGTGGGGTCGTCGGCGTCCACGTCCGCGGTGGAGGGGTTCATGCCGATCACCGCCGCCACGCCGGGGCTGCCGATGGGCAGGCCGTCCCAGCGGCGTTCCAGCCACCAGCGGTGGCGGCGGTCGGGGGAGAAGGCGGCCTCGGAGGCCACGCCCTCGGCCAGGCGCAGGCGGATTCGGCCGCCGGGGTCGTGCGGGTCGGTCATGGCGTCAGTCTTGGCGCGGGGGTGATTCCAGTCTAGACGCCGCGTTCCAGCCGGGAACGCGGCAGACGCGGGCGTGGTGGAATTGGCAGACACGCTGGATTTAGGTTCCAGTGGCGCAAGCCGTGGGGGTTCAAGTCCCTCCGCCCGCACCACCCGGACACCCCAGCCAACGGATTGAATGGATAGCGCGCGATGCAGGTGACGGAGGTTGCGAACGAGGGTCTGAAGCGGGCCTACACGGTGGTGGTGCCCGCCGCCAGCATCGCCGCGCAGAAGGACAAGCGCCTGGCCGAGCTGGCCAAGGACATGACCCTCCCCGGCTTCCGCCCCGGCAAGGTGCCGCAGAAGGTGGTGCAGGCCCGCTACGGCCAGGCCGTGATGGGCGAGGTGCTGGAAGCCTCGGTGAACCAGGCCTCGGGCGACGTGGTGAAGCAGCACAACCTGCGCCCCGCCCTGCAGCCCAAGATTGAGCTGGTGAACTTCGCCGACGGCGCCGACCTCGAGTTCCGCATGGACATCGAGCTGCTGCCCGAGATCCCCATGCCCGACTTCTCGGCCATCAGCCTGACGCGCCTGAAGGCCACCCCGGCCGACGAGGCGGTGCAGGAGGCGCTGGACACGCTGAGCCGGCGCAACGCCACCCTGTCCGAGGTCGAGCCGCGCGCGGCCGCCAAGGGCGAGGTTCTGGTCTGCGACTTCGTCGGCCGCATCGGCGGCGAGGAGTTCCAGGGCGGCGCCGCCACCGACATGCCGATCGAGGTCGCCGGCCCCGGCTTCATCCCCGGCTTCACCGAGCAGCTGGAGGGCATGGCCCCGGGCGAGGAGCGCATCGTCAAGGTCGCCTTCCCGGCCGAGTACGGCGCCGCCGAGCTGGCCGGCAAGGACGCCGAGTTCACCGTCACGGCGAAGGCGCTGAAGACCTACAGCAAGCCCGCGCAGGATGACGAGTTCGCCAAGGGCATGGGCCTGGAGTCCATGGAGCAGCTGCGCACCCGCGTCACCGAGATGCTCCAGGCCGAGTACGACGCCGGCGCGCGGATGGCGGTGAAGCGCAAGCTGCTGGACGCGCTGGCCGACGCCGCGAGCTTCCCGGTGCCGGAAGGCATGGTGGAGAACGAGTTCAACCAGATCTGGCAGCGCGTCGAGGCCGACATGAAGGCCGGCAAGCTGGACGGCGACGACGCCGGCAAGGACGAGGCGACGCTGAAGGCCGACTACCGCGCCATCGCCGAGCGGCGCATCCGCCTGGGCCTGCTGATCTCCGAGATCGGGCGGACCAACTCCATCGAGGTGCCGCGCGAGGAGCTGTCCAACGCGCTGCGCCAGGAAGTGAGCCGCTATCCGGGGCAGGAGAAGCAGGTCTTCGAGTTCTTCCAGAAGAACCCGCAGGCGATGGAGAACCTGCGCTCGCCGATCTTCGAGGAGAAGGTGGTGGACTTCATGCTGGAGCTGGCCAAGGTGGAGACGCAGGACGCGACCCCCGAGGAGATCCAGAAGGCCGCTTCCGGCGAGTGAGCCGGCTGGGCTGAGGCATCGGAAACCCCCGTGCGGCGGAAGCGGCATGGGGGTTTTCTTTAACCACCGGAAGCCCACATTGTGGCGGATGGAGGACGGTGTCCCGGGCACGATTCGCCGGGGCCGCCCGCCGCCCGCGCCCATCCCGGGGCGGGCGACCCGAGACGGGAAGACAGGCAATGCGGGACCGCGATCCGGTCGAAATCTACTCCAACTCGCTGGTTCCGATGGTGGTGGAGCAATCCAGCCGCGGCGAGCGGGCCTATGACATCTATTCGCGCCTGCTGAAGGAGCGGATCATCTTCCTGACCGGCGCCGTGTACGACCAGGTGTCTTCCCTGATCTGCGCGCAGCTGCTGTTCCTGGAAAGCGAGAACCCGAACAAGGAGATCTCGTTCTACATCAACTCCCCGGGCGGGGTGGTTTCGGCTGGCCTCGCGATCTACGACACCATGCAGTACATCCGCAGCCCGGTGAGCACCGTGTGCATCGGCATGGCGGCCTCCATGGGCTCGCTGCTGCTGACGGCGGGTGCGGCGGGCAAGCGATTCGCGTTGCCGAACGCGCGGGTGATGGTGCACCAGCCCTCGGGCGGGGCGCAGGGCCAGGCGACGGACATCGAGATCCAGGCGCGCGAGATCCTGACGCTGCGGCGCCGGCTGAACGAGATCTACGTGAAGCACACGGGCCAGCCGGTGGAGGCCATCGAGGCCAAGCTGGAGCGCGACAGCTACATGTCGGCCGAGGAGGCGCTGGCTTTCGGGCTGATCGACCAGGTGGTGGACCAGCGGCCGGTTCCGGCGGCGGACCCCGTCAAGGCCTGATCCCGTCGGGGCCTGATGCCCAGGCCCTGATGTTCCCGGAACGTCCCGTGAATGGACGTTCCCTTTCCCCCGGGCCTCCGGGGGGTCTAGAATGTGACCGACGCGCCCCGGCCGCGGGACGTACCGCCCGCCGGGGGCGCGAGGAGTGGCGATGAGCAAGTCTGGCGACAGCAAGAACACCCTGTACTGCTCCTTCTGCGGGAAGAGCCAGCACGAGGTCCGCAAACTCATCGCGGGCCCGACGGTGTTTATCTGCGACGAATGCGTCGAGCTCTGCATGGACATCATCCGTGAAGAGCACAAGACGCACATGGTGAAGACGCGCGATGGCGTGCCGACGCCCAAGGAGATCTGCAAGGTCCTCGATGACTACGTCATCGGCCAGGACCACGCGAAGAAGGTCCTGAGCGTGGCGGTGCACAACCACTACAAGCGCCTGGCCGCGGGGCAGAAGAACAACGACATCGAGATCGCGAAGAGCAACATCATGCTGCTGGGCCCCACGGGCTCGGGCAAGACGCTGCTGGCGCAGACGCTGGCGCGCATCCTCGACGTGCCCTTCACCATGGCGGATGCGACGACGCTGACCGAGGCGGGCTACGTGGGCGAGGATGTGGAGAACATCATCCTCAAGCTGCTCCAGGCCGCGGACTACAACGTGGAGCGGGCGCAGCGCGGCATCGTGTACATCGACGAGGTGGACAAGATCAGCCGCAAGTCGGACAACCCCTCCATCACGCGCGACGTGTCGGGCGAGGGCGTCCAGCAGGCGCTGCTGAAGATCATGGAGGGCACCGTCGCCTCCGTGCCGCCGCAGGGCGGGCGCAAGCACCCGCAGCAGGAATTCCTGCAGGTGGACACGACCAACATCCTGTTCATCTGCGGCGGCGCCTTCGCGGGGCTGGAGCGGATCATCGGCGCGCGCGGCAAGGGCTCGGGCATCGGCTTCGGCGCCGAGGTGCGCGACCCCGAGGAGCGCCGCGTGGGCACCGTGCTGCGCGAGGTGGAGCCGGAGGACCTGCTGAAGTTCGGCCTGATCCCCGAGTTCATCGGCCGCCTGCCCGTGGTGGCGACGCTGGAGGATTTGGACGAGCGCACGCTCATCGAGATCCTCACCAAGCCGAAGAACGCGCTGCTGAAGCAGTACCAGCGCCTGTTCGAGATGGAGGGCGCCAAGCTCACCTTCACCGAGGACGCGTTGAAGGCGGTGGCGCAGCGCGCCATCCAGCGCAAGACCGGCGCGCGCGGCCTGCGCTCGATCATGGAGCAGATCCTGCTGTCCACCATGTTCGAGCTGCCGGGGCTGAACGACGTGGACGAGGTGGTGGTGAACCGGGAGGTGGCGGAAAACCGCGCCCAGCCGCTGTTCACCTACACCGAGAAGCCGGCCGAGCAGAGCGCCGGATGATGCGGCCGGCCCTGGAAAGCGGGGCCGGGCGTGACCAAATGATGAACGCGAACCCGTGGCCGGGCGGGGCGTGCCTTCTGGGGCGCCCTTCCCGCCGACTGTCCCTTGAGAGGTCCCCATGACGGAAACCATCCGCGGCGAGCTGCTGCCCGTGCTGCCGCTGCGCGACATCGTCGTCTTCCCGCACATGATCGTCCCGCTCTTCGTGGGGCGCGAGAAATCCGTGCGTGCGCTGGAAGCCGTGATGAAGGACGACAAGCAGATCCTGCTCGTCGCGCAGAAGAACGCCGCGCAGGACGACCCCAGCGCGAAGGACCTCTACGAGGTCGGCACCGTGTCCACCGTGCTCCAGCTGCTGAAGCTGCCCGACGGCACCGTGAAGGTGCTGGTGGAGGGCGGCAAGCGCGCCCGCATCGTGGGCTTCAAGGAGACGGACAGCCATTTCGAGGCCTTCTCGGAGGTCATCGAGGAGGCGCCGCAGGAGAAGCGCGAGGTCGAGGCGCTGATGCGCTCCGTCGTCTCGCAGTTCGAGAGCTACATCAAGCTCAACAAGAAGATCGCGCCCGAGGTGCTGGTCTCGGTCAACCAGATCGAGGATGCCGGCAAGCTGGCCGATACCGTCGCCTCGCACCTGTCCATCAAGATCCCCGAGAAGCAGGAGCTGCTGGAGATCAACGGCATCTCCGCCCGGCTGGAGCGCGTCTTCGCCCACATGGAGGGCGAGATGAGCGTGCTGCAGGTGGAGAAGCGCATCCGCAACCGCGTGAAGCGGCAGATGGAGAAGACCCAGCGCGAGTACTACCTGAACGAGCAGATGAAGGCGATCCAGAAGGAGCTGGGCGAGGGCGAGGACGGCAAGGACGAGACGGCCGAGCTGGAAGCCAAGATCAACGCCACCAAGCTCAGCAAGGAAGCGCGCGAGAAGGCGTTGGGCGAGCTGAAGAAGCTGCGTTCCATGTCGCCCATGTCGGCCGAGGCGACGGTGGTGCGCAACTACCTCGACTGGATCCTGTCCATCCCCTGGAAGAAGCGCTCGGTGGTGCGCAACGACATCGTGAAGGCGGAAGCCGTGCTCGATGCCGACCATTACGGGCTGGAGAAGGTGAAGGAGCGGATCATCGAGTACCTGGCGGTGCAGTCCAGGTCCAAGAAGATCCGCGGGCCGATCCTGTGCCTGGTGGGCCCGCCCGGCGTGGGCAAGACCAGCCTCGGCAAGTCCATCGCCAAGGCGACGGGGCGCAACTTCGTGCGCATGTCGCTGGGCGGCGTGCGCGACGAGGCGGAGGTGCGCGGCCACCGGCGGACCTACATCGGCTCGATGCCCGGCAAGGTCATCCAGGGCATGAAGAAGGCCAAGACGTCCAACCCGCTCTTCCTGCTGGACGAGATCGACAAGCTGGGCGCCGACTGGCGCGGCGACCCGTCGAGCGCGCTGCTGGAGGTGCTGGACCCGGAGCAGAACGCCACCTTCGGCGACCACTACCTGGAGGTGGACTACGACCTGTCGGACGTGATGTTCGTCACCACCGCCAACAGCCTGCGCATGCCCCAGCCGCTGCTGGACCGCATGGAGATCATCCGCATCCCCGGCTACACCGAGGATGAGAAGGTGGAGATCGCCAAGCGACACCTCATGCCCAAGGTGACGGAAGCGAACGGCCTGAAGGCGGGCGAGTGGTCGGTGACCGACGACGCGATCCGCGACATGGTGCGCTACTACACGCGCGAGGCCGGCGTGCGGAACCTGGAGCGCGAGCTGGGCGGCCTGGCGCGCAAGGCGGTGAAGGAGATCGTCTCGAAGAAGGCGAAGAAGGTCGCCATGAACCGCAAGAACCTCGACAAGTATGCCGGGGTCCGGAAGTTCCGCTACGGCGAGGCCGAGGCGGAGGACCAGGTGGGTGTGGTGACCGGGCTGGCCTGGACCGAGGTGGGCGGCGAGATCCTGTCCATCGAGAGCGTGGTGGTGCCCGGCAAGGGCAACATCAAGCCGACGGGCCAGCTGGGCGACGTGATGAAGGAGAGCGTGAGCGCCGCGCTGTCCTACGTCCGCAGCCGCAGCATCACCTTCGGCATCAAGCCGACGCTGTTCGAGAAGCGCGACATCCACGTCCACGTCCCCGAGGGTGCGACGCCCAAGGACGGGCCGAGTGCCGGCATCGCGATGGCGACCAGCATCGTTTCCGTCCTCACCGGCATCCCGGTGCGGCGCGACGTGGCGATGACGGGCGAGATCACGCTGCGCGGCCGGGTGCTGCCGATCGGCGGGCTGAAGGAGAAGCTGCTGGCCGCGCTGCGCGCGGGCATCACGACCGTCTTCATCCCCAAGGAGAACGAGAAGGACCTGGCGGAGATCCCCGACAGCGTGAAGAAGGCGCTGACGATCCTGCCGGTGGCGCATGTGGACCAGGTGATCTCCCAGGCGCTGGTGCGCCCGCCGGAGGCCATCACCTGGGTGGAGCCGGAGGAGGTGCCGCCCACCCCGCCGGCGCCCGAGGCGGGCGTGCGGCCGCACTGACCGGATGGGGGAGGGGGCCGCGGTCCCCTCCCTTTCCGATTCAGGGGCTTGCGGCGCAAACCCAATGTTTTCCTGGGAAATCCGCGCATGCTTTGGTTGACGGGCCTGGAAAGCGGCGATTAGTGTCCGCCGATCGCCGCGCGGGGGAATCGGTCCCCGGCCGGCATGAGCCGAGAGAAGGGGGAGGTTTTCCCGATGAACAAGCAGGATCTGGTGGCGGTCGTCGCCGAGAACGGCGAGATGTCGAAGGCCAAGGCCGGCGAGGTGCTGGACGCGGTGTTCGACGCGATCACCCAGGCGCTGTCGAAGAAGGGCGGCGAGGTCCGGCTGGTCGGCTTCGGCACCTTCAGCACGAGCAAGCGCAAGGCCGGCAAGGGCCGCAACCCGCGCACGGGCGAGGAGATCAAGATCCCCGCTTCCACCACCGTGCGCTTCAAGGCCGGCAAGGGCCTGAAGGACGCGGTGAACTGAGGCGTCTCGCACGCCACGGAGAAGCCGGCCTGCGGGCCGGTTTTTTTGTGCCCTTTGCGCGGGCGGCCGCGGGGCGGTAAAGCCTCCGGCGGGGGCGCTTAGCTCAGCTGGGAGAGCGCCTGCCTTACACGCAGGATGTCGGCGGTTCGATCCCGTCAGCGCCCACCATTTTTTCCCCGGCCCTCGCGTTGACAGGACGGGGCAGGGGCCGTAAACGCCGGTCCACGCTGCGCGGGTGTAGCTCAGTTGGTTAGAGCGCCGGCCTGTCACGCCGGAGGTCGCGGGTTCGAGCCCCGTCACTCGCGCCAGTGTTTCCCTACAAGCATGGTCCTGTTTGCGCGGCGCAAGCTGTTGCGGCTGTAAGGAAAATCCCGCCCCTGGGCTATGGCTTCGGGGGCGGTTCGGGCGTATGGTGCGCCGCACTTGCGGGGCCGCGAGCCCCGCGCCATGCGCGCACGCCAAGGCACACTGGACGGACGATGACCCAGCCCCTGCTCGCCGAGTATTTCCCGATTCTCGTGTTCCTGGGCATCGCGGCCGGCATCGCGCTGGCCATGGTCGGCGGCTCGCTGCTGGTGGCCCGGCAGAAGCCGAACACGGAGAAGCTGTCGGCCTACGAATGCGGCTTCGAGCCCTTCGACGACACGCGCCGGCGCTTCGACGTGCGCTTCTACCTGGTGGCCATCCTGTTCATCATCTTCGACCTGGAGGTGGCCTTCCTGTTCCCCTGGGCGGTCAGCCTGGGCGACATCGGCTGGCTGGGCTTCTTCTCCATGATGGGCTTCCTGGGCGTGCTGACGGTCGGCTTCATCTACGAATGGCGCAAGGGCGCCCTGGATTGGGAGTGAGCGCGATGAGCGACCTCGCCTGGAACACCAACGCGAACGCCCTGCCGCGCGGCGAGCAGCAGGATGCCGTCATCAAGGCCGTCACCGGCGAGATCGAGGACAAGGGCTTCGTCGTCGCCTCGCTCGACAAGGTGGTGAACTGGGCGCGCACGGGCAGCCTGTGGCCGATGACCTTCGGCCTGGCCTGCTGCGCGGTGCCGATGATCCACGCCTACATGGCGCGCTACGACCTGGACCGCTTCGGCGTGATCCCGCGCGGCTCGCCGCGGCAGAGCGACGTGATGATCGTGGCCGGCACGCTGACCAACAAGATGGCGCCGGCGCTGCGCAAGGTCTACGACCAGATGAGCGAGCCGCGCTGGGTGATCTCCATGGGCTCCTGCGCCAATGGCGGGGGGTATTACCACTACTCCTACGCGGTGGTGCGCGGCTGCGACCGCGTGGTGCCGGTGGACGTCTACGTGCCCGGCTGCCCGCCGACGGCGGAGGCGCTGGTCTACGGCATCCTGCAATTGCAGAAGAAGATCCGCCGCACGGGGACCATCCTCCGTGGTTGACGCGCTGGAAGCGGCCATCGCCGCCGCCCTCGCCGGGCGCCTGCCGGTTGAGTTTTCGCGCGCGAATCGCGGGCGCGAGCTGGTGCTGCGGACCTCGCGCGAGGCGCTGCCGGCGCTGATGCTGCTGCTGCGCGACGAGCCCTCGCTGGACTTCGCCCAGCTGATGGATGTGTGCGGCGTGGACCACCCCTCGCGGCCCGAGCGCTTCGACGTGGTGTACAACCTGCTCTCCATGACGAAGAACGCGCGCGTCACCGTGATGGTGAGCACCGACGAGCTGCTGCCGGTGCCCAGCATGGCGCCGCTGTGGCCGACGGCGACGTGGTTCGAGCGCGAGGCTTGGGACATGTTCGGCATCACCTTCGCCGGGCTGAGCGACCTGCGCCGCCTGCTGACCGACTACGGCTTCGAGGGGCACCCGCTGCGCAAGGACTTCCCGCTCACCGGCTTCAGCGAGGTGCGCTACGACGCGGAAGCGGGGCGCGTGGTGTATGAGCCGGTGAAGCTCACGCAGGATTTCCGCGACTTTGACTTCCTGAGCCCGTGGGAGGCGATGACCACGCTTCCGGGCGACGAGAAGGTGCACCTGAACCGGATCGAGGCACCCAAGGAATGAGCGTCACGACGACCGTGCTGGAGGACATCCCGGGCGCCGGCGGCCCCCAGGAGCACGTCCGCACCGTGCAGGTGGACAGCCACACCATCAACTTCGGCCCGCAGCACCCGGCGGCGCACGGCGTGCTGCGCCTCATCCTGGAGATGAAGGGCGAGGTGGTGGAGCGCGCCGACCCGCATATCGGCCTGCTGCACCGCGGCACCGAGAAGCTGATCGAGCACAAGACCTACATCCAGGCGAACCCGTATTTCGACCGCCTGGACTACGTCAGCCCCATGTGCATGGAGCACCCCTTCGTGCTGGCGCAGGAGAAGCTGCTGGGCATCGAGGAGATGGTGCCCCTTCGCGCGCGCTGGATCCGCACGATGTTCGCCGAGCTGACGCGCATCATGAACCACCTGCTGAACGTGACGACCTACGCGCTCGACTGCGGCGCGATCACGCCGGCGCTGTGGGGCTTCGAGCAGCGCGAGCACCTGCTCGAGATGTACGAGATGACGGGGGGCAGCCACTACCACGTCAACTACTTCCGCGCGGGCGGCGTGGCGAAGGACATCCCGGCGGAGCTGGAGCCCAAGATCCGCTCCTGGGCCGCGCAGTTCCCGGCCTTCCTGGACGAGCTGGAAGGGCTGCTGACGCACAACCGCATTTTCAAGCAGCGCACCGTGGACATCGGCGTGATGACGGCCGAGCAGGCGATGGCCTGGGGCTTCTCGGGCCCCAACATCCGCGCCTCGGGCGTCGCGTGGGACCTGCGCAAGGCGCAGCCCTACGACATGTACCACGAGGTGGAGTTCGACGTGCCAGTTGGCCGCAACGGCGACTGCTACGACCGCTACCTGATCCGCATGGCGGAGATGCGGCAGAGCCTGTCCATCGTGCTGCAATGCCTGGACAAGATGCCGCTCGGCCCGGTGAAGATCGCCGACAGCAAGATCAGCCCGCCGAGCCGCGCCGACATGAAGCGCTCGATGGAGGCGCTGATCCATCACTTCAAGCTCTACACCGAGGGCTACCACGTGCCGGAAGGCCAGACCTACACCGTGACCGAGGCGCCCAAGGGCGAGTTCGGCGTGTTCCTCGTGGCCGACGGCACCAACAAGCCGTACCGCTGCAAGATCCGCGCGCCGGGCTACGCGCACCTCCAGGCGATGGAGGCGCTGAGCAAGGGGCACATGCTGGCGGACGCCGTGGCGATCATCGGCAGCCTCGACATCGTGTTCGGGGAGATCGACCGGTGAGCGGCGAGAAGGGACAGAACCAGCGCTCCTCCGAGAGCCTGGCGCAGCAGGGGCCGGGCGGCGGGTTCAGCCAGACCCACGCCCAGGGCAAGGCGCATGCCGAGCAGCCGGCGCACTTCGCCTTCGACGAGGACAGCGAGCGCGAGGTGGCGAAGTTCGTCGCGCGCTACCCGGCCGGCAAGCAGGCGTCGGCGGTGATCCCGCTGCTGTACCTCGTGCAGAAGCAGATGGGCCGGCAGACGGGCAGCGCCTGGGTGCCGAAGGTGGCGATGGACGTGATCGCGCAGCGCCTGGGGATGCCGGCGATCCGCGTCTACGAGGTCGCGACCTTCTACCTGATGTTCAACACCAAGCCGATCGGGCGCTTCCACCTGCAGGTGTGCGGCACGACGCCCTGCATGCTGCGCGGCAGCGACGACGTGCTGCGCGCCTGCAAGGATGCCGGCGGCCTCAAGGGCTACGGCGACACCAGCGCGGACGGCAACTTCACCCTGACCGAGGTCGAGTGCCTCGGCGCCTGCGTGAACGCGCCGATCCTGCAGGTGGATGACGACTACTACGAGGACCTGGACTACGACCGCACGGTGCAGCTCATCGAGGCGCTGAAGCGCGGGGAGCGGCCGCCGCACGGCTCGGCCATCGGGCGGCAGACCAGCGCGCCCGCGGGTGGGCCGAACACGCTGACCGGCGTTGAGGAGGGCTGAGCCATGGCGCTTTCCGACAAGGACCGCATCTTCACCAACCTCTACGGCACGCAGCCCTGGCAGCTGCGCGACGCGCAGGCGCGCGGCGACTGGGACGGCACCGCCGGCTTCATCGCCAAGGGGCGCGACTGGATCATCGAGGAGGTGAAGAACTCCGGCCTGCGCGGCCGCGGCGGCGCCGGCTTCCCGACCGGCATGAAGTGGTCCTTCATGCCCAAGGCCAGCACGGATGGGCGCCCCGCCTACCTGGTGGTGAACGCGGATGAGAGCGAGCCCGGCACCTGCAAGGACCGCGACATCATCCGCCACGATCCGCAGAAGCTGATCGAGGGCTGCCTGATCGCCGGCTTCGCGATGAACGCGGTGGCCGGCTACATCTACATCCGCGGCGAGTACTTCAACGAGGCGATGGTGCTGGAGGCCGCGGTGGCCGAGGCCTATGCGGCAGGCCTGCTGGGCAAGAACGCGGCGGGCACGGGGTACGACTTCGACCTGTTCGTGCATCGCGGGGCCGGCGCCTACATCTGCGGCGAGGAGACGGCGCTGATCGAGTCGCTGGAGGGCAAGAAGGGCATGCCGCGCCTGAAGCCGCCCTTCCCGGCGGCGGTGGGTCTGTATGGCTGCCCGACCACGGTGAACAACGTCGAGACGATCGCCGTGGTGCCGACCATCCTGCGCCGCGGCGCGGGCTGGTTCGCGGGGTTCGGGCGACCGAAGAACGCTGGCACCAAGGTGTTCTGCATCTCGGGCCACGTGAACACGCCCTGCAACGTGGAAGCCGAGATGAGCATCCCGCTGCGCGAGCTGATCGAGCGCTACGCGGGCGGCGTGCGCGGGGGGTGGGACAACCTGCTCTGCGTCATTCCCGGCGGGTCGTCGGTGCCGCTGCTGCCGAAGCACATCTGCGACGACGTGCTGATGGATTTCGACGCGCTGCGCGAGCACAAGTCGGGCCTGGGCACGGCGGGCGTGATCGTGATGGACAAGGGCACCGACGTGGTGCGCGCCATCGCCAGGCTGGCGCATTTCTACAAGCACGAGAGCTGCGGCCAGTGCACGCCCTGCCGCGAGGGCACCGGCTGGATGAAGCGCGTGATGGACCGCATGGTGCGCGGCGAGGCGGAGATCGAGGAGATCGACGTGCTGGAGCAGGTGACGCGCCAGGTCGAGGGGCACACGATCTGCGCGCTCGGCGACGCCGCCGCCTGGCCGATCCAGGGGCTGATCCGGCATTTCCGGCCGGAGATGGAACGACGCATCAGGGAGCGGCGGGGCCTGCCCCTGGCCGCGGAGTAAGGCGATGGCCAAGGTCAAGGTTGACGGCATCGAGGTGGAGGTCCCCAACGGCGCCTCCGCCCTGCAGGCCTGCGAGGCGGCGGGGAAGGAGATCCCGCGCTTCTGCTACCATGAGCGCCTGAGCGTCGCCGGCAATTGCCGCATGTGCCTGGTGGAGGTGGCAAAGGCCCCGAAGCCCGTGGCGTCCTGCGCCTATCCGGTGATGGAGGGGATGGAGATCTTCACCGACACCGAGGTGGTGCGGAAGGCGCGGCGCGGCGTCATGGAGTTCCTGCTGATCAACCACCCGCTGGACTGCCCGATCTGCGACCAGGGCGGCGAGTGCGACCTGCAGGACCAGGCGGTGGCCTACGGCAAGTCCTTCTCGCGCTACGAGGAGGGCAAGCGGGCGGTGAAGGACAAGTATGTCGGCCCGCTGATCAAGACCATCATGAACCGCTGCATCCACTGCACCCGCTGCGTGCGCTTCAGCGCCGAGGTGGCGGGCGTGCCGGAGATGGGTGCGACGGGCCGCGGCGAAAGCATGGAGATCGGCACCTACATCGAGAAGGCGCTGACGACCGAGCTGTCGGGCAACCTGATCGACATCTGCCCGGTGGGCGCGCTGACCAGCCGGCCCTACGCCTTCGTCACGCGCCCATGGGAGCTGTCGAAGATCGAGAGCGTGGACGTGCTGGACGCGCTGGGCGCGCCGATCCGCGTGGACGTGCGCGCGGGCGAGGTGCTGCGCGTGCTGCCGCGGCAGAACGACGCGGTGAACGAGGAATGGCTGGGCGACCGCTCGCGCTTCGCGGTGGACGGGCTGAAGCGGCGCCGGCTGGACCGCCCCTGGGTGCGGCGCGACGGCAAGCTGGTGGCCGCCTCCTGGGCCGAGGCGTTCCAGGCCGTTGTGGCCGGCATGAAGGGCCGCACGATCGGCGCCGTCGCGGGCGACACCTGCGACGCGGAGAGCCTGTTCGCGCTGAAGGCGATGCTCAACGCGCTGGGCTCGACGGCGCATGATTCGCGGCAGGACGGCGCGAAGCTGGACGCGTCGCGTCCCGATTTCTACCTGTTCAACAGCGCCATCGCGGGCGTGGACGAGGCGGATGCGCTGGTCATCATCGGGTCCAACCCGCGGGTGGAATCGCCGGTGCTGAACGCGCGCATCCGGCGGCGCTGGCTGGCCGGCGGCTTCCGCATCGGCATGGTCGGCCCGAATGCCGAGCTGACCTACGCGGCGGAGAAGCTGGGCGAGGGGCCGCAGGACATCGCGGCCGCGGCGCAGTTCCTCCAGGGCGCGAAGAAGCCCATGGTCATCCTGGGCCGCGGCGCGCTGGCGCGGCCGGACGGCGCGGGCGTGCTGGCGGCGGCGTGGGAGCTGGCGCGGGC
>JALHNW010000013.1 GCA_022843345.1 Rubritepida sp.
GCCGAGCTGAGCATCACCCCGGTCGGCCGCGCGCTCGACGCCTTCGCCGGCTTCGTCGCGTCCGAGACGCAGCGCTGGGGCCAGGTGGCGCGCGCCGCCAACATCCGGCTCGACTGATGGCCCGCCTGCTCGTCGCCCGCCGCGTCCCGCCCGCCGTCGCCGCCCGCGCCCGCGCCGAGCACGATGCCACCATCTCCGACACCGACCTGGACGCCGATTCCGCCATCGCCGAGATGGCGCGCATCGGCGCGGAGGCGCTGTTCACCGGCCCGCGGCTGCGCCTTTCCGCCGAGCATGCGGCCCGCCTGCCGCCCACGCTGCGCGTCATGGCCAACGCGACGGCGGGCGTGGACCACATGGACGTGGCGGCGATGCGCGCCCGCGGCATCGCCGTGACCAATGCGCCCGACGTGCTGACCGACTGCACGGCGGACCTCGCCTTCCTGCATATCCTGGGGGCCTGCCGCCGCGCCCGCGAATACGGCCGCATCATGGAGGAGGGCTGGCGCAAGCCTACCGGCATGCCGGACAACCTCGGCCT
Organism: Rubritepida sp.; assembly: GCA_022843345.1. Taxonomy (GTDB): domain Bacteria; phylum Pseudomonadota; class Alphaproteobacteria; order Acetobacterales; family Acetobacteraceae; genus Roseococcus. The sequence continues at coordinate 542 of JALHNW010000013.1, forward strand.
GCGGGCATCGGGCCGCACGCTGGGCATCGTCGGCATGGGGCGCATAGGCCGCGCGGTGGCGCAGCGTGCACGCGGCTTCGGCATGCGCGTGCTCTACCACAACCGCACGCCCCTGGACGCGGCGCTGGAGGACGGCGCGGACTACGTGCCCACCCTGCACGCGCTGCTGGGGCAGGTGGACATCCTGTCCCTCCACCTCCCCGGCGGCCAGGGCACGCTGATGGGCGCCGCCGAATTCGCCGCCATGCGTCCGGGGAGCGTCTTCATCAACACCGCCCGCGGCGCGCTGGTGGATGAGGAGGCGCTGCTGGCCGCGCTCGCCTCCGGCCACCTCTTCGCCGCCGGCCTCGACGTGTTCGGCGACGAGCCGGCCTACGACCTGCGCCTGCGCGACAACCCGCGCATCTTCCTCACCCCCCACGTCGCCTCCGCGACGGTGGAGACGCGCGACGCCATGGGCTTCTGCGCGCTGGACAACATCGCCGCCGTGCTGGCCGGCCACCCCGCCCCCAACCCCGCCTGAGGACGACGCCATGACCCGCAAGAGCCCCGAGGATCTCCGCTCCCGCCGCTGGTTCGGCCCGGCCGACCTGCGTTCCTTCGGCCACCGCTCGCGCGCCATGCAGATGGGCTACGCGCCGGAGGAATGGCAGGGCAAGCCGGTCATCGCCATCCTCAACACCTGGTCCGACCTCCAGCCCTGCCACAGCCACTTCAAGACGCGGGTGGATGACGTGAAGCGCGGCATCCTGATGGCCGGCGGCTTCCCGGTGGAGCTGCCCGCGCTGTCGGTCAGCGAGAGCTTCGTGAAGCCCACCACCATGCTCTACCGCAACATGCTGGCGATGGAGACGGAGGAGCTGCTGCGCTCGCACCCCGTGGACGGCGCGGTGCTGATGGGCGGCTGCGACAAGACCACCCCGGGGCTGATCCTGGGCGCCATTTCCATGGACATCCCGGCGATCTACGTCCCCGCCGGGCCGATGCTGCGCGGCAACTTCCAGGGCAAGACGCTCGGCTCGGGCAGCGATTCCTGGAAGTACTGGGACGAGCTGCGCGCCGGCACCATCACGGAGCAGGACTGGCTGGGCGTGGAGGCCGGCATCGCCCGCTCGCCGGGCACCTGCATGACCATGGGCACCGCCAGCACCATGACGGCGATCGCCGAGGCCGCCGGCTGGGTGCTGCCCGGCGGCAGCTCGGTCCCCGCCCCCGATGCCGGGCACATCCGCCTGTCCTCCGAGAGCGGCCGGCGCATCGTGGAGATGGTGTGGGAGGACCTGCGCCCCTCGCGCTTCCAGCGGCGCGAAAGCTACCTGAACGCCATCGCGGTCGCCATGGCGATGGGCTGCTCGACCAACGCCATCATCCACCTGATCGCCATGGCCCGCCGCGCGGGGCTGGAGATCGGGCTGGCCGACTTCGAGGCGGCGTCGCGGGTGGTGCCGGTGATCGGCAACGTCCGCCCGTCCGGCAAGGAATACCTGATGGAGGATTTCTTCTACGCCGGCGGCATCCGCGCCCTGATGGCGAACATCCGTGAGCACCTGGACCTGTCCTGCCTCACCGTGAACGGCCGCACGATCGGCGAGAACATCGAGGGCGCGCGCTGCTTCAACGACGACGTCATCCGGCCCGTGTCCAACCCGATCTACGGCGAGGGCTCGCTGGCCGTGCTGACGGGCAACCTCGCCCCCGATGGCTGCGTCATCAAGCCCGCGGCGATGGACCAGAAATTCCTGAAGCACCGCGGCCCGGCGGTGGTGTTCGACGACTACCCCTCCATGAAGGCGGCCGTGGAGGATGAAAGCTGGGACGTGACGCCCGACCACGTCATGGTGTTGCGCAACGCCGGCCCGCTGGGTGGCCCCGGCATGCCCGAATGGGGCATGCTGCCGATGCCCAAGGCGCTGCTGAAGCAGGGCCATCGCGACATGCTGCGGATCAGCGACGCCCGCATGTCCGGCACCTCCTACGGCGCCTGCGTGCTGCACGTGGCGCCCGAGAGCTTCGCCGGCGGCCCGCTCGCCCTGCTTCGCACCGGCGACATGGTGAGCCTGGACGTGGATGCGCGCCGCATTGACATCGAGGTGGGCGAGGAGGAGCTGGCCAGGCGCCGCGCCGCCTGGCAGCCGCCCGAGCGCCGCTACGAGCGCGGCTACGGCTACATGTTCAGCCGGCACATCCAGCAGGCCAACCTGGGCTGCGACTTCGACTTCCTGCGCTCCGACTTCGGCGCGCCGGTGCCGGAACCGGCCATTTACTGATGCCCTCAAACGCCGGGCGCGCGCTCCGCGCGCTTGGCTTCGCCGCGCCACTGCCGCGCTCGCCACACACGTGGTCTGGCGGCGCCGGCGGCTTTGCCGCCGGAAGACCTTGGGAGATTTCCAATGCCCCTGTCCGACGCCACCCGCGCCAAGCTCAAGCGCGTCTCCACCGCCACGCTCGCCACCGCGCTGTTCAAGCGCGGCTTCCGCCAGCAGATGATCCAGGACGTGCGCCCCCTGCACGCCCCCGGCGCGGGATCCATGGTGGGCGAGGCCTTCACCGTCCGCTACATCCCGGCGCGCGAGGACCTGAACACCCTTGAGGTCTTCAAGGACCCCGAGCACCCGCAGCGCAAGGCGGTCGAGACCTGCCCGCCCGGCCACGTGCTGGTGCTGGACAGCCGCAAGGACGCCCGCGCGGCCTCGGCCGGCGGCATCCTCGTCGCCCGCCTCCAGGCGCGCGGCGTGGCCGGCGTGGTTACCGATGGCGGCTTCCGCGACAGCCTGGAGATCGCGGCGCTGGGCATCCCCGCCTTCCACAACCGCCCCTCCGCGCCCACCAACCTCACGCTCAACCACGCGGTGGCGATGAACGAGCCGATCGCCTGCGGCGACGCGCCCGTGTTTCCCGGCGACGTGCTGGTGGGCGACGGCGACGGCGTGATCGTCCTGCCCGCCCACCTCGCCGACGAACTGGCCGACGAGGCGACCGAGATGACCGCCTACGAGGATTTCGTCACCGAGCGCGTGAAGGCCGGCCACCCGATCCGCGGCCTCTACCCCGCCACCGACCCGAAGAACCTGGAGATCTTCGCCGGTTGGCGGAAGGAGCACGGCCGGTGAAGCGCCGCAGCCTCCTCCTGGCCAGCCTCGCCACCCCGGCGCTGGCGCAGCCCGCCTGGCCCTCGCGCCCGGTGACGGTCGTGGTGCCCTTCGCCGCCGGCTCCTCGTCCGACATCATCGCCCGCGCCACCGCGCAGCAGATGTCGGCCACGCTGGGCCGCCCCTTCGTGGTGGAGAACCGCCCCGGCGCCACCGGCGAGCTCGGCGCGCGCGGCGTCATCCGCGCCGCCCCCGACGGCCACACGCTGATGCACGGCCCGATCAGCGTCTGGGCGATCAACGTCGCCCTGCGCCCGAACCTCGGCTACGACCCGGTGCGCGAGCTGACGCGCATCACCCAGACCGTGCGCACCCCCAACATCCTGGTGGTGAACCCGCGCCTGGTGCCGGCGACCGACCTGCCCTCGCTCATCGAATGGATGAAGCGGCCGGGCAACGCCGTCTCCTACCCCTCCTCGGGCGTCGGCTCATCCGACCACCTGACGGGCGAGATGTTCAAGCTCGCCACCGGCACGGAGATGACGCACATCCCCTACACCGGCGGCGGCCCGGCCATGACCAGCATCATCGCCGGTGACACCCAGGTGAGCTTCCAGAACCTCGGTGCCGTCAGCGGGCACATCTTGGAAGGCCGGCTGCGCGCCATCCTTTCCACCGCCGAATCGCGCTCGCCCATCCTGCCCGCCATCCCCACGGCGGCCGAGGCCGGGCTGCGCGACTTCGTGGTCTATTCCTGGCAGGGCTACGGCGCGCCCGCCAACATGGACGCGGCCTTGCTGCGCGAGGTCCACGCCGCCATCACCGCCGCCCTGCGCGCGCCCGCCGTGGCGCAGCGCATGACCGACCTCGGCTTCGACATCGTCGCCAGCAGCCCGGACGAGTTCGCCGCCTTCCAGGTCGCCGAGATCGAGCGTTGGCGCCGCGTCGTCCGCGCCGGGAACATCCGGGCCGAATAGCGGGCTACATCTGCCGCAGCGCATCCACGATGCGCCGCGCGCTGCCATCGGCGGCAACGAGGATCATGTCGAACCGCATCCCCGCCGCGCCGTGGCCGGGGTTGCGCGCCAGCCAGATCTCCGCCGCCGCCATCAGCCGCGCACCCTGGCGCGGCGAGAGCGCGAAGGCCGCCTCGCGGAAGGAGGGCCGCGCCTTGACCTCGACGAAGGCAAGCAGCCCCTCGCGCTCGGCGATCAGGTCCAGCTCACCCGCGGGCGTGCGGCAGCGCCGGGCCAGCACGCGCCAGCCCTCGCGCACCAGCGCCGCCTCGGCCACCGCCTCCGCGTCCAGCCCGGTGCGGTGCGCGACGTGCCCGCGCCGCGCGCGGTCAGGCAACCAGCGCGCCGCGGATGGCGTCCACCGCCTCGGGGATCATCGCCGCCGTCACGTCCAGGTGCGTGCAGGCCCGCAGCCGCCCGCCCAGCGCGCTGACCCACACCCCCTGCGCCGCCAGCCGCTCCTGCGCGGTGGCGATCGGCACGCCCGTGCCCGCGATGTCGAAGAAGACCAGGTTGGTGTCCGGCTGCTCCACCACCACGCCCTCGATCTGCGCCAGGCCGCGGGCCAGCGCGCGGGCATTGGCGTGGTCGTCGGCCAGCCGTTCCACGTGATGGTCCAGCGCGTGGATGCAGGCCGCCGCACAGATGCCGCCCTGCCGCATCGAGCCGCCGAGCCGCTGCTTCCACCGCCACGCCTGGTCGATGAACTGGCGCGAGCCGCAGAGCACCGCACCCAGCGGCGCCCCCAGCCCCTTGGTGAAGTCCAGCCAGACTGAGTCGAAGCCCGCCACCATCTCGGCGGGCGCGATGCCGGCGGCGACGGTGGCGTTCAGCAGCCGCGCGCCGTCCATGTGCGTCGCCCAGCCCTGCTCGCGCGCGATGCCGGTCAGTTCCGTCAGCACCTCCAGCGGCCACACCGCGCCGCCGCCGATGTTGGCGGTCTGCTCGATCTCCAGCAGCCGCTGGGGGGGTGCGTAGCGGGTGCGCGGGCGGATGGCGGCGCGCAGCTGGTCGGGCGTGAACATGCCCCGCGCGCCCGCCAGCCCCATGATCTGCACGCCCGTCAGCGCCGCGTGCGTGCCGCCCTCGCTGTGCAGGATGTGCGCCGTCTCGTGCGCCACCACCTCGTCGCCCTTGCCGCAATGGACCAGGATCGCGACGACATTGCACATGGTGCCCGAGGGCAGGAAGATCGCCGCCTCCTTGCCCATCAGCGCGGCCATGCGGTCGCACAGCTCCCACACCGTCGGGTCGTCGCCATGCTGCTCGTCGCCCAGTTCGGCGCGCATCATGGCCTCCTTCATCGCAGGCGTCGGGCGCGTCTGCGTGTCGGAATACAGGTTGATGCGCGGCTTGGGCGCATCGGGGGCGGGGCGGGCGGGCGTCCAGGCCAGGCTCTCGTACATGGCGGGGAGCCTACAGCTTCCGCGCGACCTGCGCGAGGTAGCCGCGGTTGCGCGTGGGCGTGATCCAGACCTCGTTGATGCAGACATGCGCCGGCCGCGTCGCCAGGAACAGCACCAGCTCCCCGCAATCCTGTGGCTGCACCATCTCGCCCAGCTCCTGCTCGCTCAGCTTGTTCGGCCGCTTGTCCAGGATCGGCGTGCGCACCTCGCCAGGGCACATGGCGGTGGAGCGGATGCCGTTGGCGCATTCCTCCACGTTGATCGAGTGGCTCATCGCCACCACCGCGTGCTTGGCGGCCGTGTAGCCGGGCCCGCTCATCGGCGAGACGTTGCGCCCGGCCATGGAGGCGGTGTGGATCATCACGCCGTCGCCCTGCGCGCGCATCATCGGCAGCACGGCGATGGCGGCGTGGAAGGCGCTCATCAGGTTGCCCTCGACCAGCTCGCGCACGCCCTCGGGCGACAGCTTCGTCCAGGCGCGCTCCACGATGTTCAGCCCGGCATTGTTCACCAGGATGTCGCAGCGCCCAAACCGCGCCTGGATCGCCTCGGCCACGCGCGCCACCGCCGCCGCATCCGCCATGTCGGCCGCCTCCACATGGGCCGCCGTGCCGATCTGCGCCGCCACCGCCTCCAGCTTCGCCGCGGTGCGCCCGGTGAGCACCACCGTCGCGCCCGCGGCGGCCAGGGCCACGGCCGCCGCCTCGCCGATGCCGCTGCCCGCGCCCGTCACCCAGGCGACCTTGCCGTCCAACCGCTTCGTCATCGCGCCCTCCCGCCCTTTGCGAACACGCTAACCCATGCTGCACTCGGGGCAACCCGTGGAGGAAACGAGGAATGGCGAAGTTCACCATCGTGACGCCGGCCGGTGCCAGCTTCACCACCGCCGGCGGCGGCTACGCATACGAGATGGAGGCGCTGTCCGGCCTGGATGCCGAGATCGTCGAGGCGCCCACCGACACCGCCGGCTTCATCGCCGCCGCGCGCGAGGCGGACGCCATCTACGGCAAGGGCATCCCCATCACCGCCGAGATCATCGGCGCACTCACGAGGTGCAAGGTCATCTCGCTCGGCTCGGTGGGCGTGGACAGCGTGGACGTGAAGGCCGCCACCGCCGCCGGCATCCCCGTCACCAACATCCCCGACACCTTCATCGAGGAGGTGGCCGACCACGCGCTGACACTGCTGCTGGCCACCTTCCGCCGCGTGATCGAGCAGGACCGCATGGTGCGCGAGGGCCGCTGGGCCGAGGGCCGCCCCGCCCTGCTCCAGGTGCCGCGCCTGTGGGGCCAGACGCTGGGGCTGATCTCCTTCGGCCGCGTCGCCCGCGCGGTGACGCGCCGGGCCAAGGGCTTCGGGCTCAACGTCATCGCCTACGACCCCTTCGTGGAGGAAAGCGTGATGCACGAGGCGGGCGTGACCCCCGTCACGCTGGACGAGCTGCTGTCGCGCTCCGACTTCGTCTCCATGCACGCCCCCGCGCGGCCCGAATGCACCCACATGCTGCGGGCCGAGCATTTCCGGGCGATGAAGCGCAGCGCGATCTTCCTCAACACCGGGCGCGGGCCGACGGTGGACGAATCGGGGCTGATCCAGGCGCTCCAGGAAGGCTGGATCGCCTATGCCGGGCTGGACGTGCTGGAGGTGGAGCCGCCGTCGCACAACAACCCGATCCTGCGGATGGAGAACGTCATCCTCTCCGCCCACACCGCCTCCGCCTCCGCCCGCTTCGACGAGGCGCGGAAGCGCCGCGTGGGCGCGGAGCTCGCGCTGGTGGCGCAGGGCAAGTGGCCGATGTCGGTGGTCAACCCGGCGGTGCTGCAATCCACCACGCTCAAGCGCTGGCAGCCGGTGGCGATCGGGCGCGGACCGAACAGCTGAGGGCTTGCGGCACGCCTCGCCGGGCCTGACACTGGCGCATGTTCTTCGCCGAGGCGGCCAGCCCGCCGCGCATCCTGGGACCCGCACCGGGGCCGGGCCGCAGCCTGCGCATCACCGATGGCGCAGACCCCGCCATCCATCGCCTCGCCGGCACGGTGCTGCCGGCGGATGGGGACGGCTTCCCTGGCCTGGCCGGCGACGGCCGCGCCACGCTGGCCTTCCACCTGCCCTTCTATGCCGGCGAAGCGCAGCGCCTGCGCCTGGCGCTGCGCCCGCCGCCGGGGGCGCGCATCACCCTGGAGACCACGCTCCCCTCGCGCATGCACAAGGCGCGCCTCGTGCTGGACGCCTCGGGGCGCGTCGTCGAGGCGGGCGACGAGCTGCCCGAGCCGCCTTCCACCGCGCCCCTCCCTGGCGGCGGCTTCACCGTGGCGGCCGCCTTCCTGCCCTTCCACACCCGCGCCGACTTCCTGCTGCTGCATCTCGACGCCCTGCCCGGCGCGGCGCTGCGTTGGGCGGACCTCCGCTGGGATTCGCATCGCACGGACGCGCTGTTCCCCTCGCGCGGGCATCCGGCGCTGGCGGAGGATGGCGGCACCCATTCCGCCACCCGCATCTGGGCGCTGTTCCGCGACTACCTGCACCTGGAATTCGAGCTGCACCGCCCCGGCGCCCGCCTGTGCGGGCTGGCGCTGGAATCGCCGCTGCCGCTCGACCACGCTTCCTGGTGGACCAGCGATGCCCCCGTGCCGGGGCCGGCGCCCGAGGGGCCGGGGCTGGCCCCCCTCGCCGCCCGCCACCCGCGCATCCCGCTGCCCTCGCCGGCACTGATGGACCTGCTGGGCCCGGCGCACGGCTTCCGCGGCCACCGCATCCGCGCGGTGCTGGCCGAGCCGGTGGAGCTGCCCTTCATGCCGGTGCCGGACAGCGACCGCGTCGGCGCGCTTCGCATCCACGCCCGATTCGACGACGGCGCCCAGGCCGTCATCACGCCGCAGCGGAGCATGGAGCAGCTCGGGATCTGGCAGGAACTCTGCGCCCATCATATCGCCAGCGCCCTCGCGGAAGGCGGGCCGGGCCAGGTCTTCCTGGAGCTGGGCGCGCGCGGGCCGACCAGCGCCGACTTCCGGCGGACGCTGGACTCGGCCTGGCGCTACCTCGGCACCGACATCGAGCCGGATGCGAACGTCTCCCTGGTCGCCGACGCGCATCGCCTGTCCGAGGCGCTGCCCCACGGCTCGGTGGGCGTCTGCTACAGCAACAGCGTGCTGGAGCACTTCTTCTCGCCCGAGAAGGTGGTGCTGGAGGTGAATGCGCTGCTGCGCGTGGGCGGCCTGTTCGTCGCCATGGCGCCCGCGAACTGGCCGATGCACGCCGAGCCGTGGGACTACCAGCGCTTCACCATCCACAAGTGGCCCGCGCTGCTGAACGCCGAGACGGGGTTCGAGATCCTGCACCGCTTCGAGGCGACTGAGCACGCGCTGGTGCCGATGCTGCCCTTCCTGCCCGGCGTGACCCGCAACCAGCACGCGCGCGCGCCCAGCATGGTGGGGGTCGTGGCGCGCAAGACCGGCCTGGCCCGGGCCGTGTGGACCGGCTGGCGGCCGGGTCTGGCCGAGGGGCGCTACGACCCGTAGCGGATGCCCTCGAAGAATGCGTCCAGGTCGCCGATCTCGCGCAGGTCGCATTGTGCCGCGATCACGTCCGGCCCCGGCCCGTCCGGGTCGCGCCCCATCACCATGATTTCGCCCGATGCGCGCACGAGCGCGTGGAAGGGCGTGTGCGCGCGCGGCAGGCGGCGCGGCGTCGCGTCGCCCGGCGCCGTGTTGGGCAGGACGGCCGGCCTGCCATCCCGCGCGAGCTCCGCCACCAGGGCGGGCGGGGCGATGACGACCAGCTTTTCCGGCGGCAGGCCGGCGAGGCCATCCATCAACCGCAGCCAGCCCTCGCGGTCCAGGTACTCGGCCGCAGCGAAGTCGCGCGGGATGTGTGCGCGGTCCATGGTGTCGCGGATCTCGACCTGCATCGCGTCGCGATCCTCGATGAGGTGGCGCACCAGCCCCGGCAGTTCCGCGAGGTTCGAACGGTAGGCCATGAGGTTGTAGCGGATGCCCGGCGGCTGGGGCGCCGCATGGAAGGCTGCCAGCAGCGCGTCCCAGGATTCGCGGAAGATACGGAAGCGTGCCCCGGCGCGCAGCCGTTCGTAGGTTGCAGGCTCCAGGCTCTCGAAGGACAGGTTGACGTGGTGCAGCCCGGAGGCCGCCAGGGTGGCGTAGTAGGTGGCCGGCATGCGCTTCGCGAGGTTGGTGGTAAAGAACACGTTCGGGGCATGCTCGGCCGGCAGGCGGCGCAGGAACTCGGCGAAGCGGGGGTGCAGCGTGGGCTCGTGCAGGCAGGACAGCCAGAAATGCCCGGCCCCGGTCACCGGCAGCAGGCGCAGCGCGGCCTCGAACACCTCCTCCGTCATCGCATTGGTGCGGCGCGTCTCGGCGTAGTCGTACACGCAGAAGGGGCAACGCAGGTTGCAGTTCTCCACGATGTCCATTGCCACGAAGGACAGCAGCGAGCGCCGCGGCGACACCACCGGGGCGCGGGTGAGGACCCCGTCCTCGGTGTGCAGGGTCAGCCTGGCGCGCTCCTCCGGCGTCAGCGGGTGGGGAAGCAGCAGCTCGAAGCCGTGCGCGCCGTCGCCGATGCCCAGCGCGTGCAGGTCGGCGCGGCGCCGCGCGGCGATGCCTTGCGCCAGCACGGCGCCATCCAGCTCCGCGCGCACCGGCAGGCGCATCCCCGGGCGGGCGGGGTCATGCACCCAGCCGGCGACGTGGCGTTCGCCGCACTCGTCCATGTAGCCGACGGGAATGGTCATGGCCGCAGGCTAGCCTCTCGCCCGCTTGACGGAAAGCGCAGCCCTCAGCCCCGCGGCGCGGTCACTGCCGCCGCGCCAGGCCGGCCGTGGATCTGCGCCGCGCGGCGCTCGAAGGCGCGCACCATCACGCGCACCGCCTCGTTGAACACGGTGCCGATGACGGCCTGCAGCAGGCGCGAGCGGAACTCGAAATCCACGAAGAAATCCACCTCCGTGCCGCCTTCCACCTCGCGGAAGGTCCAGGTGTTGTTGAGGTAGCGGAAGGGCCCGTTCAGGTAGCGCACGCGCACCTGCCCCGGCCGGTCCAGCGTCACCTCGGAGCGGAAGGTCTCGCGGAACAGCTTGAAGCCGATGGTGAGGTCGGCGATCAGCCGGTTCTCCTCGCGCGAGATGATGCGCGCGCCCACGCACCAGGGCAGGAATTCCGGGTAGCGGTGCACGTCCGCCACGATCTGGAACAGCTCCTCGCGGCCGTGGCGCAGCACCCGCTTCTCGGCATGGGTGGGCATCAGGCGGCCGCCAGGCGCTTCTCGCGCGCAGCGCGCAGCGCCGCGAAGTCGCGGTCGGCGTGGTAGGAGGAGCGGGTGAGCGGGGTGGCGGACACCAGCAGGAAACCCTTGGCGCGCGCCAGGGATGCATAATCCTCGAACTCGGCCGGCTCGACGAAGCGCGCCACCGCGGCGTGCTTCACCGTGGGCTGGAGGTATTGCCCGACCGTGAGGAAATCCACCTCGGCCGAGCGCATGTCCTCCATCACCTGCTGCACTTCAATCCGCTCCTCGCCCAGGCCGACCATCAGGCCCGACTTGGTGAAGATGGAAGGGTCGAGTTGCTTCACACGGTCGAGCAGGCGCAGGGAATGGAAGTAGCGCGCCCCAGGCCGGATGTGCGGGTACAGGCGGGGCACCGTTTCCAGGTTGTGGTTGAACACGTCCGGCCGGGCCGCGACCACGACCTCCAGCGCGCCGTCCTTGCGGAGGAAGTCGGGCGTCAGCACCTCGATCGTCGCCGCCGGCGCCGCGGCGCGGATGGCGGCGATGGTCTGGGCGAAATGCAGCGCGCCGCCGTCGCGCAGGTCGTCGCGGTCCACGCTCGTCACCACGACGTGCTTCAGGCCCATGGTGGCCACCGCCTCGCCCACCCGGCGCGGCTCGTCGGAGTCCAGCGCCTTGGGCATGCCGGTGATGACGTTGCAGAAGGAGCAGGCGCGGGTGCAGGTGTCGCCCATGATCATCATGGTGGCGTGGCGCTGGGACCAGCACTCGCCGATGTTCGGGCAGGCGGCCTCCTCGCAGACGGTGACCAGCTTGGACTCGCGCATCAGGGCCCGCGTCTCGTGGTAGACGGGGCTGTTGGGCGCCTTCACCCGGATCCAGGCGGGCTTGCGCTGGATCGGGTTATCCGGGCGGTTCGCCTTCTCGGGGTGCCGGGAAGCGCGGTGATCGATCTCGATGCGGGCCATCTCACCATCCCATATAGCGCGGCGCGCGGGAAACCGAAGGGTGGCCGCACCGTCCTTGGGCGTGCAAGGCACGCCCCACCGCCAGCCTGACCATGCCCTCATCGCACCCGAAGCGCGGCGCAGCCAAGCGGCCGGATGGCCGCGCCCGGCGCCTGAGGGCGCAATGACACCTCACATCCGACGTCACCGGCGTCAGATGTGGATCACCCGCCCATAGGCGTCCAGCACGGATTCATGCATCGCCTCCGACACGGTGGGGTGCGGGAAGACGGTGTGCATCAGCTGGGCCTCGGTGGATTCCAGGGTACGGGCGATGCCGTAGCCCTGGATCATCTCCGTCACCTCCGGCCCCACCATGTGCGCGCCCAGCAGCTCGCCGGTCTTGGCGTCGAAGACGGTCTTCACGAAGCCCTCCGGCTCGCCCATCGCGATGGCCTTGCCGTTGCCGATGAAGGGGAAGCGGCCGACCTTCACCTCATGCCCGGCCTCCCTGGCGCGCGCCTCGGTCAGCCCCACGCTGGCCACCTGCGGGCGGCAATAGGTGCAGCCGGGGATGTTCAGCACGTCCATCGCGTGCGGGTGCAGCCCCGCGATGTGCTCCACCGCGATGATCCCCTCGTGCGAGGCCTTGTGCGCCAGCCAGGGCGCGCCGGCCACGTCGCCCACCGCGTAGATCCCGGCCTCGCCGGTGCGGCACATGGAGTCGATGACGACGTTGCCGCGCTCCAGCCTCACCTTCGTGCCCTCCAGGCCGAGGTTCTCGGTGTTGGCGACGATGCCGACGGCGGAGATCATGCGGTCCGCCGTGATCTCGCTCACCTTGCCGTCCACCTCCACGATGGCGGTGATCGAATCCGCGCCCTTGCGCACGCCCTGCACCCGGGCCTTGGTGAGCACGGTCATGCCCTGCTTCTCGAAGCTCTTGCGCACGAAGGTGCTGATCTCGGCATCCTCCACCGGCAGGATGCGGTCCATCACCTCCACCAGCGTCACCTTCGCGCCCATGTTGCAGTAGAAGGACGCGAACTCGCTGCCGATGGCGCCCGAACCGACGACGATCAGCGACTTCGGCATCGCCTCGGGCACCATGGCCTCGCGGTAGGACCAGATCAGCCGGCCGTCGGGCTCCATCCCCGGCAGCGCGCGGGCGCGGGCGCCGGTGGCCAGGATGATGCTCTTCGCCGCCAGCTCGGTGGCCTTGCCGTCCTTGCCGGCCACGGCCAGCTTGCCCGGCCCGGCCAGCTTCGCCGTGCCGTCGAAGACCGTGACCTTGTTCTTCTTCAGCAGGTGCTTCACCCCACCCGACAGCTGCCCGGCGACGGCGCGCGACCGCTTCACCACCTTCTGGAAATCGAAGCGCACGTTGTCGGCGGCGAAGCCGTAGGCGTCCAGGCTGTGCAGCAGGTGGTTGATCTCGGATGCCCGCAGCAGCGCCTTGGTCGGGATGCAGCCCCAGTTGAGGCAGATGCCGCCAAGGTTCTCGCGCTCCACCAGCGCGACCTTCATCTTCAGCTGCGCGCCGCGGATCGCGGCCACGTAGCCGCCGGGGCCGCCGCCCACCACCACCAGGTCGAACTGCTCGGCCATCATCCGCTTCCTTCAGCAAGGCGCGTCAGGGCGTCGCCGCTGACCCGCATGTCGGTCCACCCGTCCCGCGCCACCGCGCCCATCGCCCGGTAGGCGGTGATGGCGGGCGCGTTCCAGTCCAGCACGTTCCACTCGACGAAGCCGCCCCCCTGCGCCAGCGCGCGGCGCGCCACCTCGGCGAAGGCCGCGCGCCCCAAGCCCTGACGCCGCCGCTCCGGGATCACGAAGACGTCCTCGATCCACAGCCCCGCCCTCCCCGCGAAGGTGGAGAAGACCGGGTAGAAGACGCACACCCCGTCATCCCCCGCCAGCATCGCCCGCAGCGCGCCGGCGCGCAGCGCGTCGGCGATCGCCGCCTCGGTCGCCGTGAACTCGTGCTCCAGGCGCTCATACTCGGCGAGGCCGCGCAGCAGGCGGTGCACCGCCGCCGCGTCCGCCTCCGTCGCGTCGCGCCAGGCGCTCACGTCACAGCATCAGGCTCAGCGGGTTCTCGATCAGCCCCTTGAGCGTCTGCATGAACTCCGCCGCCAGCGAGCCGTCGATGACGCGGTGGTCCACCGAGAGTTGGCAGGTCATCACCGTGGCCACGGCCAGCGCGCCATCCTTCACGACCGCGCGCTGCGTGCCCGCGCCCACGGCCAGGATGCCGGCCTGGGGCGGGTTGATGATGGCCGCGAAGTGGCTGACGCCGAACATCCCCATGTTGGAGATGCTGAAGCCGCCGCCCTGGAACTCGTCCGGCTTCAGCTTGCCGGTCTTCGCCCGCGCGGCGAGGTCCTTCATCTCGTTCGAGATGGTGGACAGGCCCTTGCGGTCCGCGCCCTTCACGATGGGCGTGATCAGCCCGTCCGGTATCGCCACCGCCACGGAGATGTCCACGTCCTGGAACTGGAGGATCGCATCCTCGGTCCAGGATGCGTTGACCCCCGGGTGCCGGCGCAGCGCCACCGCGCAGGCCTTGATCACCAGGTCGTTCACCGAGAGCTTGAAGGCCCCCGCGCCATCCTTGGGCGACTGCGCGTTGAGCTGCCCGCGCAGCGCCAGCATCGCGTCCAGCTCGATGTCCATCGCCACGTAGAAATGCGGGATGGTCGCCTTGGATTCCGACAGCCGCCGCGCGATCACCTTGCGCATGGTGGAGTTCGGCACGGCCGTGTGCGGCGCGGACACCGCCACCGGCGCCGGCTTCGGCGCGGCGGGCGGCAGCTGCGCCACGGGCGCCATGGGCTGCGGC
>JALHNW010000014.1 GCA_022843345.1 Rubritepida sp.
CGGTCTTCGCAAGGATCTTGGTGATCGCCGCCGTCAGCGACGTCTTGCCATGATCCACATGCCCGATCGTGCCGATATTCACATGCGGCTTGTTACGCTCGAATTTCGCCTTCGCCATGTCCGTGATTCCCGATCGGGTTCGATTTACCAGCGGTAGTGGCTGAAGGCCTTGTTGGCCTCCGCCATCCGGTGCGTGTCTTCGCGCTTCTTGACGGCCGAACCGCGGTTGTTCGCCGCGTCCATCAGCTCGCCGGAAAGGCGTTCTTCCATCGTGTGCTCGCCGCGCTTGCGGGCGGACTCGATGAGCCAGCGGATCGCCAGCGCCTGGCGGCGCTCCGGGCGAACTTCCACCGGCACCTGGTACGTCGCACCACCGACGCGGCGCGAACGCACCTCGACGGCGGGCTTCACATTGTCCATCGCCTCGTGGAACAGGCGCAGCGGATCGCCGCTCGGGCCGGAGCGCTTCTTCAGCGTCTCCATCGCGCCGTAGACGATGTGCTCGGCGGTGGACTTCTTGCCGTCATACATCAGCACGTTCATGAAACGGCTGAGGACGATATCGCCGAACTTCGGATCCGGCAGGACTTCGCGCTTCTCGGCGCGGTGACGACGCGACATCTCTCAGCCCCTCACTTCGGACGCTTGGCGCCGTAGAGCGAGCGCCGCTTGCGCCGCTTCGGCAGGCCCTGCGTGTCCAGCACGCCGCGCAGGATGTGGTAGCGCACGCCCGGAAGGTCCTTCACGCGGCCCCCGCGGATCAGCACCACCGAGTGCTCCTGCAGGTTGTGACCCTCGCCGGGGATGTAGCTCACCACCTCGAAGCCGTTCGTCAGGCGCACCTTCGCGACCTTGCGAAGCGCCGAGTTCGGCTTCTTCGGCGTGGTCGTGTACACGCGCGTGCAGACGCCCCGCTTCTGGGGGCAGCCCTGCAGCGCGGGCACCTTGTTCTGGCTCTTCCGGGGCTCGCGGCCCTGGGCGATGAGCTGGTTGATCGTCGGCATGACGCCCCTTCGTGAACTCGTTCTCAGACCCATCCGCCCCGAACGAAGCGTGGCCCGCCCGGACGCCTGAGGCATCACGAGCGGGCCACCGCATCGAACCCGGGGCCTCGGCGGCTCGGAAGCCGCGGTGTCCCAGGCAAGGCGTTTGAACCAACACACCGGGTTTCCCCGGCCAGAGGCGCCTTCTACTGACCCGCCCGTGGCAAGTCAAGCGAAGGCGGTGGATTCGCCGGGCGCGACCTGCGCGCCCGGCGCATGGCCCTACTCGGCGGCAGCTGCCGGGTCCGACAGCGCCGGCGTGGCGGGGGGCAGCCGCCCCGCGTCGCGCTGCGCGGCCAGCGCCCGCATGCGCGCCATCACCGAGCCCGTGCCCGCGGGGATCAGGCGCCCCACGATCACGTTCTCCTTCAGCCCGCCCAGCGTATCCACCTTGCCGGCCGTGGCCGCCTCGGTGAGCACGCGCGTCGTCTCCTGGAAGGACGCCGCCGAGATGAAGCTCTGCGTCTGCAGGCTGGCCTTGGTGATGCCCTGGAGCACCGGCTCGGCCCGCGCCGGGCGTTCGCCCAGCTTCATCCGCTTGTCGTTCTCCGCGTCGAACTCGAAGCGGTCCACCTGCTCGCCGATCAGGTAGGTCGTGTCGCCCGGCTCCAGGATCTCGACCTTCTGCAGCATCTGGCGGACGATCACCTCAATGTGCTTGTCGTTGATCTTCACGCCCTGCAGCCGGTACACGTCCTGGATCTCGTTCACCAGGTAGTTCGCCAGCGCCTCCACGCCCAGCACGCGCAGGATGTCGTGCGGAACGCGGGGGCCGTCCACCAGCGGGTCGCCGGCCTTCACGTAGTCGCCTTCCTGCACCGAGACGTGCTTGCCCTTCGGCACCAGGTACTCGCGCTCGATGCCCGGCTCGTCGCCCACGGGGTCGCTCTTCACGATCACGCGGCGCTTGGCCTTGTAGTCCTTGCCGAACTCCACGCGGCCGTCGATGTCGCTGATGATGGCGGCATCCTTCGGCCGGCGCGCCTCGAACAGCTCCGCCACGCGCGGCAGGCCGCCCGTGATGTCGCGCGTCTTGGACGATTCGCGCGGCATGCGCGCGATGATGTCGCCCGCGTTCACGCTCGCCCCGTTCTCCACGCCCACGATCGTGCCGGGCGTGAGGAAGTAGATGGCGTCCGAGCCGTTCTCGCGCTTCATCACGCCGCCCTTGGCGTCGCGCAGGATCAGGCGCGGCCGCAGGTCGGCGCCCTTCGCGCCCTTGAACTCGATCACCTCCTTGTACGACAGGCCGGTGACGTCGTCGGTGCGCTCCATCTGGGTGATGCCGTCGATCAGGTCGGCCTGCTCCACCGAGCCGCCGATCTCCGTCAGGATCGGCAGGGTGAAGGGGTCCCACTCGGCCAGCTTCTGGCCGCGCGTGACCTCCATGCCCTCCGTCACCAGCATCTTGGCGCCGTAGGGAACGCGGAAGCGCGCGCGCTCGCGCCCGTTCGCGTCGGTCAGCGCCACCTCGCAGTTGCGGCTCATCACGATGGGCGCGCCCGAGGAGTTGGTGACCAGCGCCAGGTTCAGCAGCTTCACCGTCGCCTCGGCCGTGGCCTCCACCGCCGACTGCTCGGCGCCGCGCTGCGCCGCGCCGCCGATGTGGAAGGTGCGCATGGTCAGCTGCGTGCCCGGCTCGCCGATGGACTGGGCGGCGATGACGCCCACCGCCTCGCCCATGTTCACCGGGGTGCCGCGCGCCAGGTCGCGCCCGTAGCAATGGGCGCAGACGCCGGTGCCCGCCTCGCAGGTCAGCACGGAGCGGATCTTCATCGCCTCCACGCCGGCCTTCTCGATCTCCTCGGCCTTCGCCTCGTCGATCAGCAGGTTGCGCTCGGCGATGACCTCGCCCGTCGCCGGGTCCACCACCGGCTCCAGCACCGTGCGGCCCAGGATGCGCTCGCTCAGCGAGGACACCACGTCGGCGCCGTCCATCACCGCGCGCACGTTCAACCCGCGCTCGGTGCCGCAATCGAGCTCCATGATGATGCAGTCCTGCGCGACGTCCACGAGGCGGCGCGTCAGGTAGCCGGAGTTCGCGGTCTTCAGCGCCGTGTCCGCCAGGCCCTTGCGGGCGCCGTGGGTGGAGTTGAAGTATTCGAGGACCGTCAGCCCCTCCTTGAAGTTGGAGATGATGGGCTGCTCGATGATCTCGCCGCTCGGCTTGGCCATCAGGCCGCGCATGCCGGCCAGCTGGCGCATCTGCGCCGGCGAGCCGCGTGCGCCCGAATGGCTCATCATCCAGACCGAGTTGGTCGGCTTGCCGACCTCCTGCTTCTGGATCTCCGCCATCATGGCCTTCGCCACCTCGTCCGTGCAGCGCGACCAGGCGTCCACGACCTTGTTGTAGCGCTCGCCCGAGGTGATGAGGCCGTCGAGGTACTGCTGCTCGAACTCCTTCACCTCCTCCTTGGTGCGCGCGATCATCCCGGTCTTGGACGCCGGGATCATCATGTCGTCCTTGCCGAAGGAGATGCCGGCGCGGGCGGCGTGGCGGAAGCCCAGCCCCATCAGCCGGTCGGCGAAGATCACCGACTCCTTCTGCCCGCAATGGCGGTACACGGCGTCGATCACGTCCGAGATGGACTTCTTCGTCAGCAGCCGGTTCACCAGGTCATAGGGCAGCGCCGGGTGCCGCGGCAGCAGCGCGCCCATCATCAGCCGGCCCGGGGTGGTCAGCACGCGCACCGTGCGCGTGGCATCATCGGCGGTGACGGCCGGCACGCGGGCGTAGATCGCCGAGTGCAGCTTCAGCACGCCCGAGGCGAGCGCCTGCTCCACCTCGCCCAGGTTGGTGAACACGCGCGGGCGCCAGGCCAGCGCCTGCCGCTGCTCGGCCGTCGGCTCCTTGCCGGCGACCATGCCGCGCACCGAAGCCTCGAAGCGCTCGGCCTCCTCCTTCTCCACGCGGAACTCCGGCGTGTCGAGCGAGAGGTAGTAGAGCCCCAGCACGATGTCCTGGCTCGGCACGATGATCGGCTTGCCGTTGGCCGGGCTGAGGATGTTGTTCGTGGACATCATCAGCACGCGCGCTTCCAGCTGCGCCTCGAGCGACAGCGGGACGTGCACGGCCATCTGGTCGCCGTCGAAGTCGGCGTTGAAGGCGGTGCAGACCAGCGGGTGCAGCTGGATCGCCTTGCCCTCCACCAGCACCGGCTCGAAGGCCTGGATGCCCAGGCGGTGCAGCGTCGGGGCGCGGTTCAGCAGCACCGGGTGCTCGCGGATCACCTCCTCCAGGATGTCCCACACCTCGGGACGCTCCTTCTCGACCATCCGCTTCGCCTGCTTGATGGTGGAGGCGTGGCCGTACTTCTCGAGCTTCGAGTAGATGAAGGGCTTGAACAGCTCCAGCGCCATCTTCTTCGGCAGCCCGCACTGGTGCAGCTTCAGCTCGGGGCCCACCACGATGACCGAGCGGCCCGAGTAGTCCACGCGCTTGCCCAGCAGGTTCTGCCGGAAGCGGCCCTGCTTGCCCTTCAGCATGTCGGACAGCGACTTCAGCGGGCGCTTGTTGGCACCCGTGATGGCGCGGCCGCGGCGGCCGTTGTCGAACAGCGCGTCAACCGACTCCTGCAGCATGCGCTTCTCGTTGCGCACGATGATGTCGGGCGCGCGCAGCTCGATCAGCCGCTTGAGGCGGTTGTTGCGGTTGATGACGCGGCGGTACAGGTCGTTCAGGTCGGAGGTGGCGAAGCGGCCGCCATCCAGCGGCACCAGCGGGCGCAGCTCGGGCGGGATCACCGGGACGACGTCCAGGATCATCCACTCGGGCTTGGCGCCGCTCTCGTTGAACGCCTCGACCAGCTTCAGGCGCTTGACCAGCTTCTTGCGCTTGGCCTCGCTCGTCGTCTCCTTCAGGTCGGCGCGCAGGCGCGGCGCCTCCTTGTCGAGGTCGAGGCCGTGCAGGATCTCCTTCACCGCCTCGGCGCCGATGCCGGCGCGGAAGCCGTCCTCGCCGAACTCGTCCTGCTTGCTCATCAGCTGCTCTTCCGTCAGCAGCGAGTGCAGCTTCAGGTCGGTCAGGCCGGGCTCGAGCACTACGTAGTTCTCGAAGTAGAGGACCTTCTCCAGCTCCTTCAGGCTCATGTCCACCATGAGGCCGACGCGGCTCGGCAGGGACTTCAGGAACCAGATGTGGGCGACGGGGGCGGCCAGCTCGATGTGGCCCATGCGCTCGCGCCGGACCTTCGCCAGCGTCACCTCGACGCCGCACTTCTCGCACACGATGCCGCGGAACTTCATCCGCTTGTACTTGCCGCACAGGCACTCGTAGTCCTTGATCGGGCCGAAGATGCGGGCGCAGAACAGCCCGTCCCGCTCCGGCTTGAAGGTGCGGTAGTTAATCGTCTCGGGCTTCTTGATCTCGCCGTAGGACCAGGAGCGGATCTGCTCCGGGCTGGCCATGGAGATCTTGATCTGGTCGAAGGTCATCGCCTGGCCCGTCTGGCCAAGGATCTTCATCAGCTCGTTCATGCCGCCTCGCTCTCCGCCCCGGCCATGCGCGCTGCCGGGGCCCTGCTTCGGGGTATCAAAAGGGTTGGGGGACCGATCTCGGCCCCCCGAAATGGGGTCAGGAGGCCTTGTTTTCCAGGTCCACGTTCAGGCCCAGGGACTTCAGCTCCTTGACCAGCACGTTGAAGGATTCCGGAATGCCGGCCTCGAAATTGTCCTGGTCGCGGACGATCGCCTCGTAGACCTTGGTGCGGCCCGACACGTCGTCCGACTTCACGGTCAACATTTCCTGCAAGGTGTAGGCCGCGCCGTAGGCTTCCAGCGCCCAGACCTCCATCTCGCCGAAGCGCTGCCCGCCGAACTGCGCCTTGCCGCCCAGCGGCTGCTGCGTCACCAGCGAGTAGGGCCCGATGGAGCGCGCGTGGATCTTGTCGTCCACCAGGTGGTGCAGCTTCAGCATGTAGATGTAGCCGACCGTGACCTTGCGCTCGAACTCCTCGCCCGTGCGCCCGTCCTGCAGCCGCATCTGGCCCGACGAATCCAGCCCGGCCTTGGCCAGCATCATCTCGATGTCCGAAGGACGCGCGCCGTCGAACACCGGCGTGGCGATCGGGATGCCCTTGCGCAGGTTCTCGCCCAGCTCGATCAGCTGCTCCTCGCTCATCGGCGCGATGTCGCGCTTGAAGATCTCGTCGCCATAGACGTCGCGCAGCTTGGCCAGAAGCTCGTCGCGCACCGCGGAGGTGCGCTGGAACTCGTTCACCAGCTCGCCCACCTGGCGGCCGAGGTTGGCGCAGGCCCAGCCCAGGTGCGTCTCCAGGATCTGGCCGACGTTCATGCGCGAGGGCACGCCCAGCGGGTTCAGCACCAGGTCCACCGGGGTGCCGTCCTCCAGGAACGGCATGTCCTCGATGGGCGTGACGCGCGAGACGACGCCCTTGTTGCCGTGCCGGCCGGCCATCTTGTCGCCCGGCTGGAGCTTGCGCTTCACCGCGACGAAGACCTTCACCATCTTCATCACGCCCGGCGGCAGCTCGTCGCCGCGCTGGAGCTTCTCCACCTTGTTGTCGAAGCGCTTCTGGATGCGCTCCACGGCGGCGTCGAACTCGCGCTTCAGCGCCTCGATCTCCACCATCGCCGCGTCGTCCTGCACGGCGATCTGCCGCCAGGTCGGCTTGGCGAACTGCTCCAGCAGCGCGTCGTCGATCACGCTGCCGGCCTTCACGCCCTTGAAGCCGCCGGCCGCTTTGCGGTTCAGCAGGCGCTCGCGCAGGCGCCCGTAGAAGGAACGCTCCTGGATGCCGCGCTCGTCGTCGCGGTCCTTGGCCAGGCGCTCGATCTCCGCGCGCTCGATCGCCATCGCGCGCTCGTCCTTGTCCACGCCGCGGCGGCTGAACACGCGCACGTCCACGATCGTGCCCACCACGCCCGGCGGCAGCCGCAGCGAGGTGTCGCGCACGTCGCTCGCCTTCTCGCCGAAGATGGCGCGCAGCAGCTTCTCCTCGGGCGTCATCGGACTCTCGCCCTTCGGCGTCACCTTGCCGACCAGGATGTCGCCCGGGTTCACCTCGGCGCCGACGTAGACGATGCCTGCCTCGTCGAGGTTGCGCAGCGCCTCCTCGCCCACGTTGGGGATGTCGCGCGAGATCTCCTCCTGGCCCAGCTTGGTGTCGCGGGCCATGACCTCGAACTCCTCGATGTGGATCGAGGTGAAGACGTCGTCGCGCGCGATGCGCTCGCTGATGAGGATGGAGTCCTCGAAGTTGTAGCCGTTCCAGGGCATGAAGGCGCAGAGCACGTTGCGCCCCAGCGCCAGCTCGCCCAGCTCCGTGGACGGGCCGTCGGCGATGATCTCGCCCGCGCTCACCCGGTCGCCCACCTTCACCAGCGGGCGCTGGTTGATGCAGGTGCTCTGGTTGGAGCGCTGGAACTTCCGCAGGCGGTAGATGTCCACGCCCGTGGTCTGGCCGTCATCGCCGGTGGCGCGCACCACGATGCGCGCGCCGTCGATCTGGTCCACGACGCCGTCGCGCCGCGCGGTGATCGCGGCGCCCGAATCCTGGGCGACCGCGGCTTCCATGCCGGTGCCCACCAGCGGCGCGTCGCTCTTAATCAGCGGCACCGCCTGGCGCTGCATGTTCGAGCCCATCAGCGCGCGGTTGGCGTCGTCATTCTCCAGGAAGGGGATGAGCGCCGCGGCCACCGAAACGAGCTGCTTGGGCGAGACGTCGATCGCCGTCACCTCCTCGGGCTTCACCAGCCGGAAGTCGCCGCCCTGGCGCACGGACACCAGCTCCGAGCGGAACTCGCCGGTCGCCGCATCCACCTCGGCATCGGCCTGGGCGACGACGAGGCGCTCCTCCTCCATCGCCGACAGGTAGCGCGGGTCGCCCACGATCTTGCCGTCGCGCACCAGGCGGTAGGGCGTCTCGATGAAGCCGTACTTGTTCACCCGCGCGAAGGTGGCGAGGCTGTTGATCAGGCCGATGTTCGGCCCTTCCGGCGTCTCGATCGGGCAGATGCGGCCGTAATGCGTCGGGTGCACGTCGCGCACCTCGAAGCCCGCGCGCTCGCGCGTCAGCCCGCCCGGGCCGAGGGCCGAGAGGCGGCGCTTGTGCGTGACCTCGGAGAGCGGGTTGGTCTGGTCCATGAACTGGGACAGCTGCGAGGAGCCGAAGAACTCGCGCACCGCCGCCGCCGCCGGCTTCGCGTTGATCAGGTCGTGCGGCATCACGGTGTCGATGTCCACCGAGCCCATGCGCTCCTTGATCGCACGGTCCATCCGCAGCAGGCCGACGCGGTACTGGTTCTCCATCAGCTCGCCCACCGAGCGCACGCGCCGGTTGCCGAGGTTGTCGATGTCGTCGATGGAGCCGCGGCCGTCCTTGAGGTCGAGCAGGACGCGCAGGGTGGCGATGATGTCGCCCTTGCGGAGCACGCGCAGGTGGTCAGGCGCCTCCTCCAGGGAGAAGCCCAGGCGCATGTTCATCTTCACGCGGCCCACGCTCGACAGGTCGTAGCGGTCGCCGTCGAAGAACAGGCCGCGGAACAGCGTCTCGGCCGTCTCGGGCGTCGGCGGCTCGCCTGGGCGCATTACCCGGTAGATGTCCATCAGCGCCTCGTCGCGCGAGGTGTTCTTGTCCACCGCGATCGTGTTGCGCATCCAGGGGCCGACCGTCTGGTCGATCGCCAGCGTGGGCAGGCGGTCCAGCCCGGCATCCTCGATGGCGGCGAGCCGCGGCTCGGTCAGCTCGTCGCCGGCCTCGGCCCAGATCTCGCCGGTCTGCATGTCCACCAGGTCCTGCGCCACGAAGCGGCCCAGCAGGTCGGGGCGGCCGACCATGACCTCCGTCGTGCCGGCCTCCGCGATCTTGCGGGCGGCGCGCGGCGTCAGCTTGTCGTCCTTCTTGGCGACGACCTGGCCGGTCTTCGCGTCCACCAGGTCCTCCAGCAGCTTCACGCCCTTGAAGGAATCGGGGTCGAAGGCGCGGCTCCAGCCCTTGGGGCCGCGGGAGTAGACGACCTGCCCGTAGAACAGGTTGAGGATCTCCTCGGCATCCATGCCGCGGACCTCGTTGGGCTCCATCTCGGTGCCGTTGGCCGCGCGCTCGGCGCGCTTCGCCTCGGTGGCCGCGGAATCCAGCGCCATGAGCAGCGTCGAGGCAGGCAGCTTGCGCTTGCGGTCCACGCGCACGTAGCAGATGTCCTTGGCGTCGAACTCGAAGTCGAGCCAGGAACCGCGATAGGGGATGACGCGCGCGGCGAAGAGATACTTGCCGCTGCTGTGCGTCTTGCCCTTGTCATGGTCGAAGAACACGCCCGGGGAGCGGTGCATCTGGGAGACGATGACGCGCTCGGTGCCGTTGATGATGAAGGTGCCGTTGTCCGTCATGAGCGGCATGTCGCCCATGTAGACGTCCTGCTCCTTGATGTCGCGGACGGAGCGCGCGCCGGTGTCCTCGTCCAGGTCCCAGACGATCAGGCGCAGCTTCACCTTCAGCGGCGCGGCGTAGGTCAGCCCGCGCGCGATGCATTCCTCGACGTCGTACTTCGGCTCCTCCAGCTCATACTGGACGAACTCGAGGCGGCCGCGGCCCGCGAAGTCGTTGATCGGGAAGACGGACTTGAAGACCTCCTGCAGGCCCGTGTTGGTCCGGGCGTCGGGGTGGGTCTCCATCTGGAGGAAGGTCGCGTAGGAGGCGCGCTGCACGTCAATCAGGTTCGGCATCGGCGCCACCTCGGGCAGCCGCCCGAAGCTCTTGCGAATGCGCTTGCGAGCCGTGAAAGCCTTGCTGATCGCGTTCATGCGGTATCCGCTTCCCTACATGCCCCTGCGGGCGAATGCCTGTGTCCCGGGCGGCACCCTGCCCCCCGAAACGGCGGAAGGGGCGGCAACCACACGGTTCCCGCCCACCCCCTGAAATCGTGGTCCGGCCCGGACGGATCCGGGCCGGGTCGGATTACGAGACCTTGACCGAGGCGCCGTTCTCTTCGAGCGACTTCTTGATCTTGTCGGCCTCGTCCTTGGAGACGTTCTCCTTGATGGTCTTGGGCGCGCCCTCGACCAAGTCCTTGGCTTCCTTCAGGCCCAGGCCCGTGATCTCGCGCACGACCTTGATCACGTTGATCTTCTTGTCGCCGGCGGACTCGAGCGAGACCGTGAACTCGGTCTGCACCTCGGCAGGCGCCGCGGCGGCAGCCGGGGCGGCGGCGGCGACGGCCACCGGAGCGGCGGCGGAAACGCCCCACTTCTCCTCAAGCATCTTGGAGAGCTCGGCGGCCTCCAGGACGGAAAGGGCGGACAGCTCGTCAACGAGCTTTGCGAGATCGGCCATCTGTATGTTCCTTCGATCTAATGGCTTGACTGTGGCTTGACAACCCCATCCGGACATCCGGGCGGGGCAAGAATGAAAGGCTGCCTGCCCTTACGCCGCGTCCTTGTCGGCGAAGGCCTTCAGCACCCGTGCCAGCTGCCCACCAGGGGCCTGGAGCACGCCCGCGATGCGCGTCGCCGGGGTCTGGATCAGACCAACCAGCTGCGCCCGCAGCGCGTCCAGGGACGGCAGCTCGGCCAGCGCCTTGACCCCGTCGAGGGCCAGGGTCTGCGTGCCGAGCGCACCGCCCAGGATCACGAACTTGTCGTTCGTCTTGGCGAACTCCACGGCCGTCTTGGCCACGGCCACCGGGTCCTTCGCCCACGCGAGCGCGGTCGGACCCTTCAGCAGCGGCTGGACGCCCTGGAAGCGGGTGCCGTCGAGGGCGCGGCTGGCCAGGCGGTTCTTCGCAACCTTGTACGTCGCGCCCGCGGCCTTCATCTTGCGGCGCAGATCGTCCACCGCCGCCACCGTCAGACCCTTGTTCTGGGCGACGAGGACGAAGGACGTCTCACCGAAGGTGGTGACCAGGGACTCGACGAAGGCGCGCTTTTCCGTGCGGTCCATCATACGCTCCGTCGGTGGCCGGTGCCTGGTGGAGGGGCCCCGGCCGGTTCAACCCAGGCACGCGGGACCACCCCGCGCACCCGTTCGCCTGTCGTGTGTTCGCCGGAAAGCCAAGCCGAACGCCGCGGGGCGATGCCACGCGGCGGGATCATCTCGGTTCCCCGTCTCCTGCTGGCGGGCTTGCGCCCATTACGCCCTCCGGGGAAGGCACCCGCAGTCTCCGACAGGAGTGCGGCCCCGGGGTCGCCCCCGCGGCCTGCGCGCGCCCGGCGGACCGGGCGCGAATTCCTCAGCCGGCGAGCGTCGCCGGGTCCACCTTCACGCCCACGCCCATGGTGGAGGCGACGGCGACCTTCTTCACGTAGGTCCCCTTCGCGCCGGCCGGGCGGGCCTTCTGGATGGCGTCGATGAAGGCGCGGGCATTGGCGGCCAGCTTCTCGGCGTCGAAGCTCGCCTTGCCGATGCCGGCGTGGATGATCCCGGCCTTCTCGGCGCGGAACTCCACCTGGCCGGCCTTGGCGGCGGCGACGGCGCCCTTCACGTCCATCGTGACGGTGCCCAGCTTGGGGTTCGGCATCAGGCCGCGCGGGCCCAGCACCTTGCCCAGCCGGCCGACGAGCGCCATCATGTCGGGCGTCGCGATGCAGCGGTCGAAGTCGATCTTGCCTTCCTGCACGGCGGCCGCCAAGTCGTCCGCGCCCACCACGTCGGCGCCGGCGGCCTTGGCCTCCTCCGCCTTCGGGCCGCGGGCGAAGACGCCGATGCGGACGGTCTTGCCGGTGCCGTTCGGCAGGCCGACCACGCCGCGGACCATCTGGTCGGCGTGGCGCGGGTCGATGCCCAGGTTCATGGACAGCTCGATCGTCTCGTCGAACTTGGCCTTCGCGTTGGCCTTGGCCAGGGCGATCGCCTCATCCAGGGCGTAGAGCTTCTCGGCCTCGACGGTCGTGGCCAGGGCCTTCATGCGCTTGCTCATGGGTCAGCCCTCCACCACGGTCATGCCCATGGAGCGGGCGGAACCGGCCAGCATGCGAACGGCGGACTCGATGTCCGTGCAGTTCATGTGCTTCATCTTGATGGCCGCGATCTCGGCCAGCTGCGACTTCGTCACCCGGCCCACGGTGCCGCCCTTGCCCGGCGTCGTGCTGCCCTTCTCGATCTTCGCCGCCTTCATCAGGAAGTAGGTGTTGGGCGGGGTCTTGGTGATGAAGGAGAAGGTGCGGTCGGTGAAGGCGGTGATGACCACCGGCGTCGGCGTGCCCGGCTCCATCTGCTGCGTCGCCGCGTTGAATTCCTTGACGAACTGCATGATGTTCAGCCCGCGCTGGCCCAGCGCCGGGCCGACCGGCGGCGACGGGTTCGCCTTTCCGGCCGGAATCTGCAGCTTGATGTAGCCCGCGATCTTCTTCGCCATGGCTCGATCTCCTCGAAGGTGAGGGACCCGCGGTCCAGACGGCCCCGAAAGGAGCCTCCCGCGTTTCCGAAGCGCGCCCTCTAAGGGGTTCGCGCGCTCCTGTCCAGGGCGGGAGCCGCGCGTGGCGCGCATGGCATGACGGCGATGGTCGGAGTGAGAGGATTCGAACCTCCGGCCCCCGCGTCCCGAACACGGTGCTCTACCAGGCTGAGCTACACTCCGCCGCCGTGGCGCCGCGTGTAACGGCTCCGCGCTTGCGGCGCAAGACGGGGTCGGCCAGCATGGGTGGAATGAACGGAGGGACTGGCATGAAGTCATGGATCGCGGCGGGGGCCGCATTGCTGCTGGCAGGCACGGCCTGGGCGCAAAGCCCGGCGGAGGTGGTGCAGCAGCGGCGCGACGGCCTCAAGGCCATGGGCGGCCATGCCGAGGCGATGGCCGCGATCGCCCGCGCCGGCGGCGACCCGCGCCCCGCCGTGGCGCGCATCGAGGAGATGGAGCGCTTCTTCGCCACCTTCCCCGCCCGCTTCCCCGCCGGCACCCAGCAGGGCGCACCGGGCATCGACACCCGCGCGCTGCCGAACATCTGGGCCGACTTCGCGGCCTTCGAGCGGCTGAACGCCAACCTGCTCACGCGCCTGGCCGCGATGAAGGAAGTGGCGGCGTCCGGCAACGCGGGGGCCTTCCCCGCCGCGCTCCAGGCCACGGGCGCCGCCTGCGGCGAGTGCCACCGGCCCAACCGCGCCCGCTGACTACGGCGCCTCCGCCTCGCCCCACCGCTCGGCGGGCACGAAGAAGAAGGTGAACACGTAGGGGTCGCTGGCCCGGAACTCCGAAGGGTCCGGGCTGGCGGCCTGCATCGTCGCCGCGTCGAACGCCGCCATTGGCCGCATCCCGCCGAGCCAGAAGAACCCGCGATACCCCAGCGATTCCAGCAGCGCCGGCACCCGCGCCGTGCTGCCCGGCGCGTGGCGCTCCTCCACCTCCAGGCTCAGCACGGGGCGGCAGCGGCGCAGCGTGTCCGTGGCGCCGCGCAGCACCGCCTCCTCATGCCCCTCCACGTCCAGCTTCACCGCTGTCACGCCCTCCAGCGCCAGCGAATCCAGCGTCACCACCGGCACGCGGTGCGACGCTGCGGCCACGCCCGCGAAGCCGGAATAGTCCTTGGCCAGGCTCGCCCATTGCTCCTGCGCCACGCCGTCCAGCACCGGCAGGGTCAGCAACGCCTCGCCCGGCGCGTCGCCCAGCGCCTCGGGGCGGCATTCCACGTTGGGCAGGTGCGCCACCGCCGCGCGCAGCCGCCTGAAGGCCGAGGGCAGCGGCTCGAAGGCCAGCACGCGGGCGCCGGGGAGGGCTGCCAGCGGCAGCGTCAGCAGCCCGTCATGCGCGCCGATGTCCAGCGCCAGGCCGGGGCGCCACAGGCGGCGATGGAACTCCGCCTCCTCCATGCCGCTACAGCGCCGCCGCGATGGCCGCGTTCATGGCGCGCACCCCGGCGGCCGACCCGTCCGGGTGGGCCCACACCGCGCCCACCACGGCCAGGAAATCCGCGCCCGCCCGCACCAGCGGCGCGCAGTTGGCGGCCGTGATGCCGCCGATGGCGACGCAGGGGATTTCCATCACCTCCGCCCACCAGCGCAGCGTCTCCACCTCGGCCTCGTGGCGCACCTCCTTCGTGGCGGTGGGGAAGAAGGCGCCGAAGGCCACGTAGTCCGCCCCCATCTCGCCGGCCCGCATCGCGAGGTGCCGGCTGCCGTGGCAGGTGATGCCCAGGATGCGGCCGTCCAGCGCCATGCGCGCGGCGGCGTGGTCGCCGTCCTCCTGGCCCAGGTGGGCGCCGTCGCAGCCCGTGGCCGCGGCCGTCAGCGCGTCGTCGTTCAGCAGGAAGGCCACGTCGCGCGCCTGGGCCACCGGGCGGAGTTCCTCGATGGCGCGCAGCACCGCGTCGCGCGGGGCGTCCTTCAGGCGCAATTGCAGGCAGGCCACGTCGCCAGCATCCAGCGCGGCGGCCAGGGTGTCGCGGAAGCCCGGCGGCAGCACGGGGGGCGTGACGAGGTAGAGGCGGCAGCGGTCATCCATCGGCGGCAGCCTTGCCCCGCCGCACCGTCCACCACAAGAGCGGCGTCACCACCAGCTCCATCCCCAGCGCCAGGACGTGCGGCAGTGGCGGCACGGCCCACAGCAGCCCCAGCAGCCGGAACAGCCCGCCCAGCACCACGATCGGCGCCAGCACGTCGAACACCCAGCCGCGCCGCCGCAGGTCCAGCGAGGCCCAGGCGAAGGCCAGCCCGATCCCCAGCAGCAGGCCGGACAGGTAGCGCAGGTGGCTGTCCACCGCCGCCGCGTCCCCGCGCAGGAAGCCCGCGCCGGACAGCGCGCCCGCGCCCCCGGCCAGCAGCGGCACCAGGCAGGCGAGGCGGATGAGCCACGGTGTCATGCGACGGAACCTCCGCTGGGGCGTTAGGGTCGCGCCATATCCTGGAGGGATCCCATCATGGACGCGCGCCGTATCCTGGAACAGTTCACCGGCCATCGCGGCTTCCCCGGCGGAAGGGGCGGCGTGGAGGAATTGCTGGGCGGCCTGCTGGGCGGCCGCGGCACGGCCCCGCAGGGCACCGGCATGGGCAGCCCGATGGGCGGCGC
>JALHNW010000015.1 GCA_022843345.1 Rubritepida sp.
CCGGCGCGGTGGCGACGGGCGCGGCGTCCTGGGCGCAGGCGGCCAGCGTCAGCAGCGCGGCGGCGGCGAGCAGGGGGCGGAACGTCATGGCGATGTCTCTCTTCCGGAAGGTCCAGGCCTTTTGCCAAGCCTTGCCCGCGCTGTCACGGCTTGACCCCGGCCAGGGCGGGCCGAAACTCGCCCCATGACCCAGATCGCCGACCCCGAGACTTCCTTCCCGCGCGACTTCGGCGGCTACGGCCCCATCCCGCCGGACCCGCGCTGGCCGAACGGCGCGCGCGTCGCCCTCTCCTTCGTGCTCAACTACGAGGAAGGCGGCGAGAACACGGTCCTGAACGGCGACGCCGGCAGCGAGCAATACCTGCACGAGGTGCCCGGCGGCCCTCCCATCCTGGGCGAGCGCAACCGCACGGTGGAAAGCCAGTTCGACTACGGCGCCCGGGCCGGCGTGTGGCGCGTGCTGCGCCTCTTCGCGCAGCGCGACCTGCGCCTCACCGTCTACGCCGTCGGCCGCGCGCTGGAGCTGAACCCCGCCGCCGCCCGGGCCTTCGCCGATGCCGGGCACGAGGTGGCGAGCCACGCCTGGCGCTGGATCGACTACCATTCCGTGCCGCAGGCGCTGGAGCGCGCGGAGATCGCCCGCTGCGTCGAGACGATCGAGCGCCTGTGCGGCAAGCCCCCGGTCGGCTGGTACACCGGCCGCATCAGCCCCCACACCCGCCGCCTGGTGGCCTCGCATGGCGGCTTCCTGTACCAGTCCGACGCCTATGACGACGACCTGCCGCACTACGTGCAGGTGGACGGCAAGCCCCAGCTCATCATCCCCTACACCCTCGACAACAACGACATGAAGTTCGCCGTCCCCCCAGGATTCGGCGACCCCGACGGCTTCGAACGCCACCTGCGCGACGCACTCGACCAGCTGCGCGAGGAAGGCGGGCGGATGATGAGCGTGGGCCTGCATTGCCGCATCGTCGGCCGCCCCGGCCGGGCCCGCGCGCTGGCCCGCTTCCTGGACCACGCGAAGGGGTGCCCCGACGTGTGGGTGGCGACGCGCGAGGAGATCGCGCGCCACTGGTGGGCCACCCACCCGCCCGGGTGAGGGCCTATCCAGGCCCGCGCAGGACCACCTCGGGGTTCACCATCATCGCGGGGTCGGACCTGCCGTCCAGCACGTCCAGGATGTTCTGCGCGGCGATGCGCGCCATCCGCGCCAGCCCCTCCTCCGTGCTCGCCGCGAGGTGTGGGGAAAGGATGACGTTGGGCAGGCCGAACAGCGGGTGGGCGGACGCGGGCGGCTCCACCTCCAGCACGTCGCTGCCATAGCCCATGACGCGGCCAGCGCGCAGGGCATCGGCCAGCGCCGCCTCATCCACCACCGGGCCGCGCGCGGTGTTCACCAGGATGGTGCCGGGCTTCATCGCCGCGAAGGCCGCCGCGTCCAGCAGGTGGCGCGTGTCCGGGCGCAGCGGGCAGTGCAGCGTCACCACGTCGCTTTCCGCCAGCGCCGCGTGCAGGCTGCGCGCGGGCACCATGCCGTCGGCGGCCAGGCGGGCGGGGGTGAAGGCGGGGTCCAGCACCAGCACGCGCATGCCGAAGGCCTGGCACAGGCGGGCGACACGCGTGCCGATGCGCCCGTAGCCCACCACCAGCGCGGTGCGCCCGGCGAGGTCTGCCATGGCGAGCGGCCCGCCCTTGCCCAGATCCTCCGGCCACCAGCCGCCGGATTTCACGCGCTGGTCGAACTGCACCGCGCGCCGGGCGATGGCCAGCATCAGCATCATCGCGTGCTCGGCCACGCTGAGGTCGTTGGAGCCGTTGGCCACCATCACCGCCACGCCGCGCGCGGTGCAGGCCGGCACGTCCACGGAGTCGAACCCCACGCCGTAGCGGGCGCAGACGCGCAGCTTCGGCGCCGCGTCCAGCGCTGCCTGGTCCATGCGCTCCAGCCAGCACAGCACGGCGTCGGCCTCGCGCAGTGCCGCGTGGAACTGCGCCGGCGGCGGATCGTGCAGCGTGGTCAGGGTCAGGTCCGCGCGGGCTTCCAGCAGGCTGCGCCCAGCCGGGTGAAGGTCGCGGCAGAGCAGGACGTGGCGGCTCATTCGGCGATCCTCTCGATGCGGTTCTGCTCCACCACCTGGCGCCAGCGCGCCACCTCGGCGCGGACGTGCCCGGCGAAGCGCTCGGGCGGCCCGCCCTCGGGGCGCGCGCCCAGGTCGCGCAGGCGCTTCTGCACCTCGGGGTCGGCATTCGCCTCGTTCAGCAGGGCGTTGAGGCGCGCCACGATGTGCGGCGGCGTGCCGCGCGGCGCCATGTAGCCGAACCAGGGCTCGATCACGCTGTCCGCCATGCCGGATTCCGCCAGCGTCGGCACCTCGGGCAGGGCCGGGTCGCGCTCGCGCCCGCTCACGGCGAGCGCGCGAAGCTGACCGCCGCGGATGGCGCCGATCAGGGTGGGCGTGTTTTCGAAGAACATCTGGGTCGCGCCCTGCATCACCGCCTGCATGGCCGGCGCGCCGCCGCGGAAGGGCACGTGCTGCATGGACAGGCCCAGCCGCCCGTTCATGAACTCGCCCAGCAGGTGGTTGGACGCGCCGAAGCCGGAGGAGGAGAAATTGGCCCGGTTCCCCTCGCGCCGGGCCCATTCCACGAACCCCGCGAAGTCCCGCGCCGGGTGGTCCGTGCGCACCACCAGCGCGTTCATCACGCTGCCCGACCAGAACACCGGCACCACGTCGGTGGCGATGTCGAAGGGCATGCGCGCGTAGATGGAGGGGTTGATGGCGCAGTTGCCGATGGTGCAGGCGCCCAGCGTGTATCCATCCGGCGCGGATTGGGCGACGGCCGCCATGCCGATGTTGCCGTTGGCGCCCGAGCGGTTCTCCACCACCCAGCGGTTCGGCAGGTCGCGGCTCGCCCGCTCGGCGAAGATGCGGGCGATCAGGTCGGTGGCGCCGCCGGGCGGGAAGGGAACGATGATCCGCACCGGGCGGTCGGGATTCCAGTCCTGCGCGCTGGCCGGCAAGGCGGCCAGCAGGGCCAGGACCGCGAGCAGGGCGCGGCGCATGGGGCGTTCCTCCGTGATTCGTTGCACGGACTGTGCGAGGCAAGCGCGCCGCTGTCCACCGCCGCGCTTGCCCGCCGCGCGCGCCGCCGCTAGGGTGCCGCCCATGGCCGAGCGCACCGCACATCCCGTGCCGTTCGCCGGGGCGCCGCCCCGGGCGCTGCCGCTCGCCCTGCGTCCGCTCCTTCGACTTCCCCGCCCCCGGGCGTGATGCCTGGCCGCGCGCGGCGGCCTGCACCTCCCGGGGGATGACGGCGGACACCCTTCAGGCGCGGAGCGCACCCATGAGCATCAACCACCCCTCCTTCGGCACCATCGCCGACGACCGCATCATCATCTTCGACACGACGCTGCGCGACGGCGAGCAGTCGCCCGGCTTCTCCATGAACATCGGCGAGAAGCTGCGCATGGCCGAGGCGCTGGCCGACCTCGGCGTGGACGTGATGGAGGCGGGCTTCCCCATCGCGAGCCCGGGCGACTTCGAGAGCGTCGAGACCATCGCGAAGCGTTTCAGCAAGGACGGCCCCGTGGTCTGCGGTCTGGCCCGCACCGCGCCCGCCGACATCCAGCGCGCCGCCGAGGCCATCCGCCCGGCCGCGCGCAAGCGCATCCACACCTTCGTCTCCACCAGCCCGCTGCACATGCGCGTGAAGCTGCGGATGGAGCCCGAGGAGGTGCTGGCGCTGGTCACCGCCTCCGTCACCATGGCGCGCAACGCCACCGACGACGTGGAATGGTCCGCCGAGGACGGCACCCGCACGGAGCACGAGTTCCTGTGCCGCTGCGTCGAGGCCGCGATCAAGGCGGGGGCCACCACCATCAACATCCCCGACACGGTCGGCTACGCCGTGCCCGAGGACATGGCCCACATCTTCGCCATGCTGCGGCAGCGCGTGCCGGGCGCGGATGGGGTCATCTTCTCCACCCACAACCACAACGACCTGGGGCTGGCCGTGGCGAACACCCTGGCCGCCATCCGCGCCGGGGCGCGGCAGGTGGAGTGCACGGTCAACGGCATCGGCGAGCGCGCGGGCAACGCCTCGCTGGAGGAGGCGGTGATGGCGCTGCGCACGCGCCACGACGCCATCCCCACCACCAACAACATCGTCACCACCAAGCTGCTGAAGATCAGCCGCCTGCTGGCCAGCACCACGGGCTTCGACGTGCAGCCCAACAAGGCCATCGTCGGGCGCAACGCCTTCGCGCATGAATCCGGCATCCACCAGGACGGCATGCTGAAGGACAGCTCCACCTACGAGATCATGACGCCCGAGAGCGTGGGCTGGACCCACTCCTCCCTGGTGCTGGGCAAGCACAGCGGCCGCGCCGCCTTCCGCGACCGGCTGAAGACCATGGGCTACGAGGTGGGCGACAACCAGCTGAACGACGCCTTCCGCCGCTTCAAGGACCTCGCCGACCGCAAGAAGGTTGTCTACGACGAGGACATCGCGGCGCTCGTGGATGACGAGGTGATGCGCGCGGACGAGCGCATCAAGCTGGTGGGCCTGAACGTCTCCACCGGCATGGGCACGCGGCCCATGGCCACCGTCTCGCTGGAGGTGGATGGCGAGCGCCGCGACGGCATGGCGATGGGCGACGGCGCGGTGGACGCCACCTTCAACGCCATCCGCGTGGCCTTCCCGCACGAGATCGACCTCAAGCTCTACGCCGTGCAGAGCATCACCGGCGGCACCGACGCCCAGGCGCGCGTGACCGTGCGCTTCGAGGAGAAGGGCAAGCTGGTGGACGGGCAGGGGGCGGAAACCTGCACCATCGTGGCCTCCGCCAAGGCTTACGTCCACGCGCTGAACAAGCTGCTGGTGAAGCGCGAGCGGACGGCGCCGCCGGCGGTGTTGAAGACGGCCTGAACCTCCAGGGGCGCTGCCCCTGGACCCCGCCGGGGTGGCTGGGCCACCCCGGACCCCGCCTCGGGCTACGCCAGCGTCGTCAGGTCTTGGAACCAGTGCTGGGCCTGGGTGTAGCCGCGCACGTTGCGGCCCATCGCCCTGGGGTTCGTGTCGTGCACCACGAAGACCCACAGCGCCTCGTTCACCGCCTTCTCATGCGCGCGGCGCATCAGCGCGTCCTGCTCCGCCACGTCGAAGCTCCCCATCGCCCGGTCGAGGATCGCGTCCATCTCCGCGTCCCGGTAGTGGGCGAAGTTCACGCCCACCGGCGAGACCTGGTTGGAGTGGAAGAACCGGATGAAGGCATACAGCGGGTCGCTCGTGAGATACGCCACGTTGTTGGCCGTGATGTTGCCGCTGCGCGCGATCTCACCCAGCGCGCCCTGGCGCCAGCAGGTGTAGAGCACCTCCAGCTCCACCACCTGGAACTCCACCTGGATGCCCACCTCGCGCCACGCCGCCTGGACGTACTCGTTCATCGGCATGGACAGCATCTGCCCCGACCCGCCCGACGGCACGATGAAGCGCGTCCGCAGCGGGTTGCGCGGCGAAAAGCCCGCCTCGGCCAGCAGCCGCCGCGCTTCCGCCGGGTCGTGGCGGATCTGGAACTCGGGCCGGCCGAACCAGGGCGAGGACGGGTCCACCACCCCCACCGCCGGCTTGGCCAAGCCGCCCAGCAGCGCCACCACCTCGTCGCGGTTGATCGCCAGGTTCGCCGCGCGCCGCAGCCGCACGTCGCGCCAGAGCGAGCCCTCGACCAGGGACAGGTGGTAGTTCCACACGTGCGGCGTCACGTTCTCCACGATGCGCGCGCCGGCCTGGCGCAGGCGGGGCACCAGGTCCGGTGCCGGGCTCTCCACCAGGTCCAGCTGGCCGGCGATCAGGGCGTTGGTGCGCGTCGTCGTCTCGGGCGCGGCCACCAGCACCACGCGGTCCACCTTGGGCATCCGCGCGGGGTTCCAGTAGGCGGCGTTGCGCACCAGCTCCGCCCGCTCGCGCGGGACCAGGCGGGCCAGGCGGAAGGGGCCGGTGCCGGAGGGCTCGGCCGCGAAGCGCTCCCAGGAACGCCCCAGCCGCTCGTACTGCGCGGGCGAGGAGATGAGGAACCACAGCATCTGGTAGGGGAAGAAGCTGTCCACCGCGCGCGTCGTCACCTCCACCGTCATCGCGTCCAGCTTGCGCCAGGAGGCGACGGAGGGCAGGCGCGGCCGCACCTGCGCGGCCTGGCGGTTGTCGAAATGCGGCGCCTGCGGGTTCAGCACCTTCTCGAAGTTCCAGACCACCGCGTCGGCGTCGAAGGCGCTGCCGTCGTGGAAGGAAACGCCGGGGCGCAGGCGGAACACCCACTTGGTGCGATCGGAGGGCGTCGCCTCCCACGCGGTGGCGAGGCCGGGGACCAGCTTCCCCGGCCGGTCCGCCACGTCCATCTCCCACGCCACCAGCGGGTCGTAGAGGGTGTGGCCGGTGAACTGGTAGGCGCCGGCCCCGCGGTCGGGCTGGCCGGTGGTTTGCGGGATGTCGGCCATGGAGATGCCGTAGCGCAACACCCGTTCGTTGCCTGATGTCTGGGCAAATGCGTGGCTTCCAGCGTGTGGAAGCGGCAGGCTGGCCATTCCCGCGGCACCGAGCGTGGCCAGCAGGTCGCGGCGGTTCAAGGATTCAGCGGTCATTCAGAGGTCCCACCCGGCATGAGGATGCCGGGTGAGTTGCAAGGACCGTGCCGCGCCTCAAAAGGTGAAGCGCGTCCCCACCAGCAGCGACCGCCCGGGGATCTGGAACCCGTTCACCGGCTCCCACTTCGACCCGCCGAGGTTGCGGCCCTCGGCGAAGGCCGTGACCTGCGGGGTGATCCGGTAGGATGCGGAAAGGTTCAGCACCACGCCGGACTTGTTGGCCCGCGGCGAGGGACGGCTGGTCCCCGCATCGGTGTAGGAGGCGAAGGCCCCTTCCGGCGAGCGCCCGGTGAACAGCAGTGTCGGCGCGAAGACCAGCCCCGCCAGCGGCTCGGCCCGGGCCGTGAGGCTGACCACGTGCTCGGGCCGGCGCGGCAGGGCGCGGCCGGAGACGTCGTCGCGCGCGTCCGTGACGGTCCATGCCGCCTGGCCGGAGAGCCAGGGCAGCGGCCGCATCGCCAGCGCCAGCTCCGTGCCCTTGAAGGCCGCCCGGTCCACGTTCACCAGCGTGTTGAAGCCCGCGTTGAAGTTGATCAGGTCCTCCACGCGCGACTGGAAGAAGGTCGCCCCCAGCGTGAGGAAGTCCGTGCGCCCGAAGCCCGGCACGTCCAGCTCCGCGCCCAGCTCGTAGCCCAGGCTGCGCTCCGGCTTGAGCGCGGGGTTGCCGCGGAAGGTGGTGCCGATGGCGCCGAAGCGCTGGAACAGCGAGGGCGCGTTGAACCCGCTGCCGCCCGCCGCGCGCAGCCGCATGTTCACCTCCGGCCAATGGAGCACCGCGCCGACGCGCCAGGTGGTGTCGTCGAAGCGGCCGATGCTGTCGTGCCGCCCGCCCAGGGACAGGTCCAGCCGGTCCCACACGCGATACTGCACGGCGGCGTGGCCGGCGGTGCCGTCCTGCCGCGCGTTCACCCGCGTCTGGAAGGGCAGGGCACCCGAAAGGCTGCGCGACTCCTCGGAGAAATGGGTGACGCCGAAGCTGGCCTGCCCGTCGGTGAAGCTGCCGAAGCCGGGCAGGCGCACGGTGTTGCCCCAATCCACCGTCGTCCGCTCGCCCAGGAAGCGGTCGGTGCCGGCGGCGGCGGACAGGCGGTCCGGCAGGTTCTGGTACCAGCGCCGGTCGGAGGTGAAAGCCACCCGCAGCCCGGTGGTCCAGGCCCCGCCCAACAACTGCGTCTCGCCGCGCAGCTGGCCGGCCCAGCGCCGGTCCTCGCCGGTGAAGTTGGGGTCGTCGCGCGGCACGGAATCCAGGCCCGTGCGGTTCTCGCGCCAGCGCAGCAGCGCCTCCACGCGCGTGCCCTCCTGCGGCGTCCAGCCCAGGCGCGCGGTGGCGGCGGCGGCGCGCGCCCCGTCGCGCTCGCCCAGACTGCGGGTGAAGCGGTCCGCCGTGGCGTTGCTGCCCTCGGTGGACAGGGAGTTCGCGCTGAACAGGTAGTCGAAGCGCCCCACCGTGCCGGTAGCGCCCGCCCCCGCGCGCAGCGTGCGCTGCGTGCCGCCGGCCAGTTCGCCGAAGGGCTGGAAGGCGCGGTCGGCCGCGGCGCGCCGCGTCACCAGGTTCACCACGCCGCCGATGGCCGAGGCGCCGTAGAGCGAGGAGGCCGGCCCGCGCAGCACCTCGATGCGCTCCACGTCGAACAGCAGCTCGTTGCCGAAGTTGAAGGCGCCGTTGGGCTCGGAGGGGTCGTTCACCGGCACGCCGTCCAGCAGCACCAGCGTGGAGCGCGAGGAGTTGCCCCGCAGGAACACGCTGGCCTGCTGGCCGATGCCGCCGGACTGCGCGATCCGCAGGCCGGGGACGATGGCCAGCGCCTCGGCCAGCGTCTGGAAGCCGCGCTCCTCGATCTCGGCGCGGGTGATGACGGTGATGCCGGCCGGCACGCGCTCCAGCGCCGTGGGGGCGCGGGTGGCGGTGACGACCGTGTCGGGGATGGCGGTCTGTGCCCTGGCGGCGGAGCCGCCGAGCAGGACATGGGCGGGAGCGGCCGCCAGGATGGCGGCGGTGGAAAGCAGGATACGGCGCATCGGGGGTCCTCCGTGTGCGCGTGACGACGAGCCCCGGGCGGATGGTCGGCCCGCGGCGGCTGGCGCCATGATCGCAACCGGACGCAAAGGGTCCGTGGCACCGGTGCACCCCGCCCGGCACGCGCGAAAACAACATCTGCGCCGGCCGGTCTCCTGGCTCGCGGGTCACAGCCCCCTGCCGCCTTCTCGCGGCGCGTGGCCGCAATGGCATGTGGCAGCGGGCTCTCCGCCTACAGTTGCGGGGGCAGCGGCGGCTTGGCGGGTTGCCCCGCGTCGCGCCTTCCCGTTTCACCCCTCATCGGGGCACCGTCGCATGCGCGATGGTTACGCCCAAAAAGAAAGGCCGCCAACCCAGGGGGCGGCGGCCAAGTCATACAGGGAGGCTTCACGTCTGGGAGACGTGGGACCCGAAGGCCCCGCCGGCGCCGAAGCGCCGATGCGATGAACCATACCCCCGGTCGCCGCATGCGGAAGACGCGATCCTTCGCATCACCCATGCCGGGCGTGCATGATCAGTTCGACTGGCCCGCCAGCTCCGCCACCAGGAAGTCCCGGAACACCGACACGCGCTTGGACGCCCGCATCTCCTCCGGATACACGAAGTAGGCGTTGATCTTGGGCGCCTTCAGGTCGGGCAGCACGGTCAGCAGCCCTTCCAGCTCGGGCCCCATGTAGTCAGGCATGGCGGCCAGGCCCAGGCCGGACTTCACCGCCCCCAGCATGCCCGACAGGCTGTTGCATTCCAGCGTGCCGCGCCGCCCCTGGCCCGGCTTGCGGCCGATCTCGGCCAGCCAGTTGATCTCCTCCACCGGCGGGCGATAGTCGCCCCAGACGATCAGGCGGTGCGCGTCCAGCTCCTCCGGCCGCTGCGGGATGCCCTGGCGCTTGAGGTAGTCCGGCGCGCCCACGATCTTCCAGCCGAAGGTGGCGACGTGGCGCTGGATCAGGTCCGGCTGGCGCGGCGGGTGCATGCGGATGGCGACGTCCGCCTCGCGCATCGCGAGGTCGAGGTCGGCGTCGTCCAGGATCACCGAGACGTTGATCTCCGGGTACATCTCCAGGAATCGGTGCAGCCGCGGCGCGAGCCAGGAGGAGCCGAAGCCGGTCGTCGTCGTGACCTTCAGCCGCCCGGCCGGGCGTTCGCGCCCCTCGGTCAGCAGCGCCTCGGTCATGGCGAGCTTGGCGAAGACCTCGCGCACCGTGCGGTTCAGCGTCTCGCCCGCCTCCGTGAGGATCAGCCCGCGCGCGTGGCGGTGGAAGAGCGGCACGCTCAGCGCCTCCTCCAGCGCCTGGATCTGGCGCGAGACGGCGGATTGCGACAGGGCCAGCGTCTCGCCGGCATGGGTGAAGGACCCGGCCTCGGCGACAGCGTGGAAGACGCGCAGCTTGTCCCAGTCGAGCGGCATCACGCGGCCCTCTCCTTGCTGGTTTCGGTGCCGTAGCTGGCCGGGCTGGGCGCGTCGGCGGCGCGGTGGGCCAGCCAGCGCTCGGCGTCGAGCGCGGCCATGCAGCCGGTGCCGGCCGCCGTCACCGCCTGGCGGTACACGTGGTCCGCCACGTCGCCCGCCGCGAAGACCCCGGGGACGGAGGTGCGGGTCGTCCCCGCCTCCACCACCACGTAGCCGTTGGCGTCCATCTCCAGCGCGCCGCGGAACAAGGCGGTGGCCGGCGCGTGGCCGATGGCGACGAAGATGCCGTCCACCGGCAGCTCCGTCGCCGCGCCGGTCACGGTGTCGCGCAGCGCCAGCGCGCGGGCCACGGGGCGCGGGGCGTCGGTGCCCAGCATCGCCTCGGTGGCGTGGTTCCACAGGATCGTCACGTTGGGCTTCGCGAAGAGCCGCGCCTGGAGGATCTTCTCCGCCCGCAGCGTGTCGCGCCGGTGCACCAGCGTGACGTGGCGCGCGAGGTTGGACAGGTAGAGCGCCTCCTCCACCGCCGAGTTGCCGCCGCCGATCACCGCCACGTCGCGCCCGCGGAAGAAGAAGCCGTCGCAGGTGGCGCAGGCCGAGACGCCGAAGCCCGACAGCTCCCGCTCGCCCGGGATGCCCAGCCACTTCGCCTGCGCGCCCGTGGCGATCACCACGGCATCGGCCGTGAAGCGGTCGCCGGCATCGCAGGTGGCGGCGAAGGGGTGCGCCGCGAAATCCACAGCCGTGACGATGTCGTGGACCATGCGGGTGCCGACGTGCTCGGCCTGGGCGCGCATCTGCTCCATCAGCCAGGGGCCCTGCACCGCCTCGGCGAAGCCGGGGTAGTTCTCGACATCCGTGGTGATGGTCAGCTGCCCGCCGGGCTGCATCCCGGCCACCAGCACCGGGGCGAGCCCGGCGCGGGCGGCGTAGATGGCGGCGGTGTAGCCGGCCGGGCCGGCGCCGATGATGAGGAGGCGGGTGTGGTGGTGCTCGGGCACAGCTCGATCCGGGGGTCGTGTCGCGTTCAGTGCATATCTGC
The DNA here is from genome assembly GCA_022843345.1 of Rubritepida sp. Lineage (GTDB taxonomy): Bacteria > Pseudomonadota > Alphaproteobacteria > Acetobacterales > Acetobacteraceae > Roseococcus. Next base: position 11,115 of record JALHNW010000015.1, read on the forward strand.
CCATTGAGGCATGCGGAACAACCCCGCACCTTGCCTTTCCCGACATCCGCAATGATATTGCGCGCCATGCCCGACAGCAGCAAGGAACCTTCGGTCCGCGTCCGTTCCGACCTCGATGCGATCGACCTGAAGATCCTCGCGGAGCTCCAGGCGGACGGGCGGATCACCAACGTGGACCTCGCGCAGCGCGTGGGCCTGTCCGCGCCCCCCTGCCTGCGCCGCGTGCGCCGGCTGGAGGAGACGGGCGTGCTGCGCGGCTACCACGCCGACGTCGAGCCGCAGGCGCTGGGCTTCGAGGTGACCTTCTTCGCCATCGTCGGCCTGGAGTCGCAGAAGCAGGCCGTGCTGGACGCCTTCGAGGCCGAGGCGACCGCCTGGCCCGAGGTGCGCGAGTGCCACATGATCCGCGGCGGCGGCGACTTCATGCTGCGCCTGGTGGCGCGCGACACGGCGCACGAGAACGAGCTGACCGCGCGCCTCACCGCCGCCGCCCAGGTGCTGCGGGTGCAGACGTTGCAGACCATCCGCACCGGCAAGCACGCGGTGGGCGTGCCGGTGCCGCCCTAGGGTCAGGCGGGCGCCAGGAGCTCCGACGCCCAGCGGTCCAGGTAGGCGGCCGGCAGGGTGCCGTAGCCGGGCGCGGGCGTGCGCGGCACCGGCGCGCCGAGGCGGCTCGGCGCCGCCGAGGCCCAGCCCAGCCCCCAGGAGTTGCGGAACACGAAGAAGCCGCCCACGGGTTCCGTAGGGTCGGGCTGGAAGCCCAGCAGGCAGACGGCGTGGCCCACCGGCTCGATCACCCAGTCCTCCTCCGGCGTCAGGACGGTACCCCAGGTCCAGGCATCCGCGCCGCGCCAGTTGTTCGCGTCGGGCGTCAGCTGCGGGTCGTGGAGGTACGGCAGGCTGACGGCGACCGGCCGGCCCGACCGCAGCAGCTCCCACGCGGCGCGGGCGATGCCCGGCCAGCGCTGCGCGAAGGGCCCGGGCCGCCAGCAGAGCAGGTCGTCGCGCCGCGCGCGCGCGAGCAGCGCGGGCGGCGGCGCGGCATGGGGCGGCTGGGTGTCCGGCCATTCGGCGTGGCGCAGGATGCCGGTCTTCTGCATCGCCTTGTCCGCCTCCTCCAGCAGGCTGCCGCCGCTGGCGGCCTGGCCCGGCCCCAGGGCACGGATGCCGGCGTTGAGCGACAGCGGCGACAGGCGCTCCGGCGCGGCCGGCGTCCAGAAGCGCTCCAGCGCCGCGGCGGTGGCGAAGGCCACGCAGGTCAGCGTCCCCTTGCCCTGCCTGCGCACCGGCCAGCCGTCCTTCGCCAGGCCGCTGAGCAGGTCCAGCGCGGGCGCGCCAGCCAGGCTGGGCAGGCCGTCCTTGCCCGGCCAGTCCGGCGTCGGGTGCGGCGAGGCGGGCCCGCGCATCAGCGCCGAGGGGGGCGGCATGTCCGGCACCACGGCGAGGTTGCCGCGCATCTCGCGCGACAGCAGCCCGTCCAGGGCATCCAGCAGCCGGTCGCGCCGGATGGCGGGCTTCGTCCGGGCCAGCGAAGGGCTGGCCTGCAGCCGCGCGAACAAGGAATCGAAGGAGCGGATGCCCGTCTCGGCGACGAAGCGCAGCTCCTCGTCGTTCAGGTCGAGCGCTTCCTTCGCCTCCTCCAGGAACCGCGCCATCGTCAGGGGCCCCCCGGCGCCGCGCCGAAGGCGATTCCGGCCAGCTCGGCCCGCGCCTCCGCCAGCACGGGCGCCAGTTCGGGCACCCCGAGCAGCAGCGGCAGGATCTTCTCCAGCGCCAGTTCCTTGCCCGCCTGGCTGTCGCGCTGGAAGTGCACGCCCGCGATCTCGCGGTTCTGCGCGATGCGCGCGGCCAGGCGCTCGAACAGCGTGCCCATCGCCTTCTTCTGCGCGGCATCGCCCGCCGGCAGCGCCTCCAGCAGCAGGCCGGCCAGCAGGTAGGCTTGCAGTGCGTGGTTGCTGGGGTACGAGGGGTGCGGCGGCGTGGGGATGACCGGCAGCAGCGCGGGATAGACCTGCACCGGCCGCGGCGCATTGAACTGCGCCTTCCAGTGCATCCCCACCATGTGGCCCACGGCCAGGGCGCAGGCCGCCAGCGCGCTCAGGCCCGGCCGGCCGCCGGGGGCGGCCATCAGCAGCGCGAGGAAGGGCGCGTCCAGCTCGGCGGACTGCGCGAGGATCTCGCCGAGCCGCGCCTCGCGCTGGTCCATCAGCGCCAGCGCCTCCACGACCTGCGGCGCCATCGTCGCCTCGTCGTGCGCGGGGGCGGCGATGGCGTGCTGCGGGTCCTTCCAGGGAGTGCCGGAGAAGCCGGCCAGCACCACCTGCGCACGCAGGCCCGGCGCCCAGCAGGCGGCGGGGAAGCTCGCGCCCAGCAGCATGGGCGCGGTGCCCAGCGCCCCCTTGTCCTCCAGCGGTTCCGCGGGATTCAGCAACGCGACGCCGCCGAAGCCGCCGCCCGCGCTGCCGCGGCCTCCGGAACTGCCAGAGCCCCCACCATCGCCTGATCCCCCGCCATCACCAAATATAATAGTCGACATTTCCGTTTTTCCTTTTTTAAGTACAAGATTTTTTAGAGGGGTAGTCCTGCTTTTTGCAATCTATGACAATAAATTTTCCAATCAGATTCAACGGCGGTGGTTCTTTGATTGAGAAAAACACTCATGCAAAAGCCCGGTGTTAGCCTTAAAGCCTCCTGAACCAGTCCGCGCGCTTCATGAGTCCGATCTAGGGCAACCAGTGCGGCTGCTGTTACACAAAGATTGGAAGTATAGCGGCGGTTCGCTTCATGTGACCGCAGACCCCAGTACGCGGCCTGCGCCATGTCACCCGCCGCGTAGTGCGCGATGGACAGGAAGTGCCAGTGGCGGAACCGCAGCGGGTCCTCGGGCGAGAGGCGCAGCGCCTGCTCGGCCCGGCGCAGCGCCTCCGCGCCGTCGCCCATCCAGGCGAAGGTGGGGGCGGACCACAGCCAGGCGTCGGCGTCGTTGGGTGCGGCGTCCAGCGCGCGCTCGAAGAGCGGCAGCGCGGCGTCGTAGCGGCGCTCCCGCACCGCGCGCGAATGGCCCAGCATGGCCAGCGCGCGGGCGTTGTCCGCGTCCAGCGTCAGGCAGGTGTCCAGCGCCGCCTCCAGCGCGCGCGTCTCGCCCTCGCGGTCCTCCGCCCAGCCCTGGCCGAGCCGCAGCGAATGCCAGTTGGCCAGCGCCACCCAGGCGGGCGGGAAGCCCGGGTCCAGCGCCAGCGAGCGGTGCAGCAGCGCCCCCGCCCGCTCCATCTCGCCCCGCTCCAGCCGGAAGGTCAGCCGCCGCGCCTCCATCAGCGTCAGCCAGGCCCGCTCGTCCCGCGCATGCGAGCGGGAGCGGCGCAGCTCCGCCTCCTCCACCCGCGGCGCCAAGGTGTGGGCGATGATGCCCGCCACCATGTCCTCCGCCTCCGGCGTCACGCTGCCCGGCAGGTCCCAGGTGCGCCGCCACAGGGACAGCCCGGTCTCCGCATCCGCCAAGTCCACGCCCAGCCGCAGCCCGGCCCCGGTGCGCCGCAGCGAGCCGCCGGCGACGTAGCCCGCCCCCATCCGCCGGCCCACCTGCACCGGGTCGCTCCCCGGGTCCAGCGCGCGGGTGCTGTTGGCCGAGATGGTCATGGGCTCGCGCCGCAGCGTCAGCGCGCCGACCACGCCTTCCCGCAGCGCCTCCGCCAGCCCGGCATCGCCGGGCGCGGCGCGCAACGGCAGCACGGCCACCACC
>JALHNW010000016.1 GCA_022843345.1 Rubritepida sp.
ATCGGCCGCAACGGCGCGGGCAAGACGACGACGCTGCGCGCCATCATGGGCCTGGTGCCCCTGCGCGCCGGCCGCCTGTCCATCGCGGGCACCGACGCGGCGCGGCTGCCCGCGCACCACCGCACGCGCCTGGGCATCGGCTACGCCCCCGAGGAGCGGCGCCTGTTCGGCATGTTCAGCGTGCGCGAGAACCTGCTGCTGCCCGCCGAGGTGCTGGGCCTGGGCCGGGAGGAGACGCGGCGGCGGCTGGACGCCGTCTTCGCCGTCCTGCCCGAGCTGACGGCGCTGGCCGATCGCCGCGCCGCCGGCCTGTCGGGCGGGCAGGGCAAGATGGTGGCGCTGGGCCGGGCGCTGATGGTCGGCACCCGCGCCGTGCTGCTGGACGAGCCCTTCCAGGGCCTCGCCCCCGCGCTCGCCATGCGCTACGCCGAGGCGCTGCGCGGCCTGCACGCGGCCTTCCCCGACGTCGCGCTGCTGGTGACGGAAAGCAACCCGCAGCTGCTGGAGCCCCTGGTGGACGCCACCTTCGTCATCGAGCGCGGCGAGATCGCCGCGCCCGCGTGACGTCGCGTTACCGCGGCAGCAGCCGCTCCGTGCCCACGCCGCCGTCGCGCCCCTGGGTCCAGCGGCCGACCAGCGTGCCGTCCGGCTCGATCGTGTACACGGCCGCCCCCGTCTCGCGCCCGCCGACGTAGCCGATGACCAGACGGCCATCCACCACCAGGCCCACGCCGCTCGCCGTCTCGCCCTGGGTGCGCCAAGTGATGCGCCAGGTGCTGGGCCCTGTGGCCGTCAGCTGGGCCGAGCCTTCGTAGCGGCTGCCCTGGGCCGTCGTGCCCTCGACGGCGTAGGTGCCCGAGCGCTGCGCCAAGGCAGGCCCGGCGAGCAGCACCAGGCCGGCGGCCAGGGCGGAAATCCGTGCACGCATCGCGTGTCCTCCATCGTGGTATCCACAACCATCATGCCGCCGTCTTCCTTGATCGGCAATGACGGCCGCCGCCCTTGCGGCCCCGTCGCGCGCCATGTCACGCTTCCGGCCTGATCCTGCCGGAGCCCCCCATGGACCGCCGCGCCTTCCTGCTCGCCGCGAGCACCGCCACCCTCGCCGCCCCGCGCCTGGGCCATGGGCAGGCGGCGCGGCCGCTGCGCTTCGTGCCGCAGGCGAACCTCACCAGCCTCGACCCGATCTGGACCACGGCCAACGTCACCCGCAACCACGGCTTCATGGTCTACGACACGCTCTACGGCATGGACGCGCAGTTCCGCCCGCAGCCGCAGATGGCGTCCGGCCACGCGGTCAGCGACGACCGGCTGACGATCACCATCACCCTGCGCGACGGGCTGAAGTGGCACGACGGCGAGGCGGTGCGCGCCGCCGACTGCGTGGCCTCCATCGGGCGCTGGATGAAGCGCAACCCCTCGGGTCAGCAGCTCGAACGCGCGCTTGAGGAAGTCTCGGCCACCGACGACCGCACGGTCCGCTTCCGCCTGAAGAAGCCCTTCCCCCTGCTGTTCCACGCGCTGGCCAGCCCGGTGAACCCGGTCGCCTTCATGATGCCCGAGCGCATCGCCCGCACCGACCCCTTCCAGCAGATCCGCGAGACCATCGGCTCCGGCCCCTTCCGCTTCGTCCCGCGCGAGTTCAACAGCGGCTCGCTGGTGGTGTACGAGCGCAACCCGGACTACGTGCCCAATCCCACCGGTACGTCCAGCTTCACCGCCGGCCCCAAGCGCGCGAACCTGGAGCGCGTGGAGTGGCACATCATCGTGGACGCCTCCACCGCCGCCGGCGCGCTCCAGACCGGCGAGATCGACTGGTACGAGCAGCCGCCGCCGGAGATCCAGCAGATGCTGCGCCGCAACCGCAACGTGGCGCTGGATGCGATAGACCCGCTGCCGCTTTCCGGAATCCTGCGCTTCAACCACCTGCACGCGCCCTTCAACGACAAGCGCGTCCGCCAGGCCTTCCTGCCCGCCATCAACCAGGCGGACTTCATGCAGGCCATCGTCGGCACCGACGCCTCGCTCTACGACGCGCAGGCGGGCATCTTCACCCCCGGCACGCCGCTGGCCAATGACGAGGGCCTCGCCCCCCTGCGCGGCCCGCGCTCGATCGACGCCGCCCGCGCCGCGCTGCGCGACGCCGGCTACGCCAACCAGCCGATGCGCCTGATCGGGCCCACCGACATCCTGGCGCCGGCCGCCATGACGCAGGTCTGCGCCGACCTCCTGCGCCGCCTGGGCGTGAACGCCGACATTGCCATCACCGACTGGGGCACCGTGGTGCAGCGCCGCGCCTCGCGCGAGCCGATCGAGCGCGGCGGCTGGTCCATGCTGCTCACCTCCTTCAGCTCGACCGACTTCATGGACCCCGCCGGCCACTTCCCCCTGCGCGGCAACGGGCTGAACTCCTGGCCCGGCTGGCCCACCATCCCCCGGCTGGAGGAGCTGCGCGACGCCTGGTTCGACGCGCCCGACCTCGCGGCCCAGCAGTCCCTGGCGCGCGAGATGCAGCGCGTGGCGATGGACGAGGTGCCCTTCATCCCCGTCGGCGCCTACCGCTCCGTCACCGCGCACCGGCGCAACCTCGCGGACCGGGTGCCCGGCTTCGCCATCTTCTGGAACCTCAGGAGGACTTGACCATGCGCCGGCGCCCCTTGCTCCTCGGGGCGCTCGCCGCCCCGCTCGCCATCCACGATGCCCGCGCCCAGGCGGCGCGCACGCTGCGCGTCATCCCCCAGGCCAACCTCACCAGCCTGGACCCGATCTGGACCACCGCGGTCGTCACCCGCAACCACGGCTTCCTGGTCTACGACACGCTGACCTCCGAGGACGCGGAAGGCCGCGTGAAGCCGCAGATGCTGGAAGGCTGGACCGTCTCGGACGACCGCCTGTCCTGGCGCTTCACACTGCGCGAGGGGCTGCGCTTCCACGACAACGCGCCCGTCCGCTCCGCCGACTGCATCGCCTCCATCAAGCGCTGGGCGCAGCGCGAAACCTTCGGCCAGATCGCCGGCGGCGCGGTGGAGGAATGGCGCGCCCTGGACGACCGTCGCTTCGAGGCGAAGCTGCGCCGCCCCTTCCCCCTGCTGGCGCTCGCGCTCGGCCGCGGCCAGGGCCCCGCCTTCATCCTGCCCGAGCGCCTGGCCATGACGGACGCGGCGACCCAGGTGAGGGAGGCCACCGGCTCCGGCCCCTTCCGCTTCCTCGCCGACCAGTGGAGCCCCGGGGCGCGCGCCGTCTGGGCGAAGTTCGACGGCTACGTGCCCCGGCAGGAAGCGCCCGACGGGCTGGCCGGCGGCAAGGTGGCGCGCGTGGACCGCGTCGAGTGGAACGTGATCTCGGATTCAGCCACTGCCGCCGGCGCCATGTCCAACGGCGAGCAGGACTACTGGGAATACGCCGCCCACGACCTCATCCCCCTGCTGCGCCGCTCGCGCGAGGCGGTGGTGGAGCAGCGGCTGATCCACGGCACCTATGGCTGCCTGCGCTTCAACCACCTGCACGCCCCCTTCAACAACCCGCGCGTGCGCCAGGCGGTGGCGATGGCGGTGGACCAGCGCGACTACCTGCGCGCCGTGGCGGGCGAGGATCCGCGCGGCTGGGGCGTGATGGAGGGCGTCTTCCCCGCCGGCGGCCCGCTCGCCACCGACGCGGGCGCCGACATCCTGAAGACCCGCAGCGTGGACCGCGCCCGCGCCGCCCTGCGCGAAAGCGGCTACAACGGCGAGCGCGTGGTGCTGATCACGCCCTCGGACTACCCGCAGATCAACGCGCTGTCCCTGGTGACGCACGACCTGCTGCGCCGCATGGGCATGAACGTGGAGCTGGTGGCGAGCGACTGGGGCACGCTGGTGCAGCGCCGCGCCTCGCGCGAGCCGGTCGAGCGCGGGGGTTGGAGCATCTTCCACACCACCGGCAGCGGCGACGCCCTGGCCCTGCCGCCGGTGCACCTGTTCCTGCGCGCCAACGGCGCCAACGCCTGGTTCGGCTGGCCCGACGACCCGCTGATCGAGCGCGACCGCCTGGCTTTCCTGGACGCCGAGACGGAGGCCGAGCAGCAGGCCATCGCGCGCCGCCTGAACGAGCAGGCGATGCGCACGCTGCCCTACGTCCCGCTCGGCTACTACTGGCAGCCCACCGCGCTGAACCGCCGCGTCACCGGCGCCTTCAAGGTGCCGGCCACCGTGTTCTGGAACATCGGCAAGAGCGCCTGAACTGGCACGGATGCTGCAAGGCATGGCCGCATCGGCGCCGCGGCGCGGATTTTCCACCAGGGATGCCCAGCTTTGCGGCACCCTTCGACGCAACCGGGTGAAACCCCGGGCATGACCGGGTTTGGGAGAGCATCACGAATGGATCGCAGGACGTTCATCGGCGCGGGCGCCGCGCTGGCCGCCACGGGCATCGCCGCCCCCGCGCTGTCGCAGGGGGCGAACGCGCGCACGCTGCGCTTCGTGCCGCAGGCCAACCTCGCCAACTTCGACCCCATCTGGGGCACGCAATACGTGGTCCGCAACGCCGCCGTGCTGGTGTGGGACACGCTGTACGGCATCGACGACAAGCTGGTCCCCCAGCGCCAGATGGTGGAGGGCGAGGAGGTCAGCAGCGACGGCCGCACCTGGACCTTCCGCCTGCGCGAGGGCCTGCGCTTCCACGACAACGAGCCGGTGCGCGCCCGCGACGTGGTGGCGAGCCTCACGCGCTGGATGGCGCGCGACCCGATGGGCCTGATGATCCGCGCGATCCAGCAGGAACTGGTGGCGGTGGACGACCGCACCTTCCGCTGGGTGCTGTCGCGCCCCTACCCGAAGATGCTCTACGCCCTGGGCAAGAACAACGCGCCCATGGCCTTCGTGATGCCCGAGCGCATCGCGCGCACCGACCCCTTCCAGCAGATCACCGAGCATATCGGCTCCGGCCCCTGCCGCTTCGTGCGCAACGAGTGGGTGCCCGGCGCGCGCGCCGTGTTCCAGCGCTTCGACGGCTACGTGCCGCGGCAGGAAGCGCCGAACTGGCTGGCCGGCGGCAAGCGCATGATGGTGGACCGCGTGGAATGGGCCATCATGCCCGACCCCGCCACCGCGTCCTCGGCCCTGCAGAACGGCGAGGTGGACTGGTGGGAGAACGCGCTGACCGACCTGGTGCCCCTGCTGCGGCGCAACCGCAACGTCCAGGTGGACATCGCCGACCCGCTGGGCAACATCGGCGCCTTCCGGCTGAATCACCTGCACCCGCCCTTCAACGACGTGCGCGCGCGCCGCGCCATCCTCATGGCGATGAGCCAGGAGGACTACATGCGCGCCCTGGTGGGCAGCGACGAGGCGCTGTGGAAGCGCCTGCCCGGCTTCTTCACCCCCGGCACGCCGCTGTACAACGAGGAGGGCGGCGAGGTGATCTCGGGCCCGCGCAACATGGACGCCGCCCGCGCCCTGCTGCGCGAGAGCGGCTATGCCAACCAGCCCGTCACCGTGCTGGCCGCGCAGGACCAGCCCATCACCAAGGCGCAGGGCGACGTGACGGTGGACCTGCTGCGCCGCCTGGGCATGAACGTGGACTTCGTGGCGACCGACTGGGGCACGGTGGGCCAGCGCCGCGCCATGAAGAACCCGCCCAGCGCCGGGGGGTGGAACATCTTCTTCTCCTGGCACGCGGGGGCGGACTGCACGAACCCCGCCGCCTACACCGCCATCCGCGCCAATGGCGACGGCGCCTGGTTCGGCTGGCCCAACATCCCCGCCGTCGAGCAGAAGGTGACGGAGTGGTTCGAGGCGCCGGACCTGGAGGCGGAGAAGGCGGCCATGCGCGGCCTCAACCGCGCGGCGCTGGAGAACGTGGTCTACGTGCCCACCGGCTTCTTCCTGGGCTACCAGGCGTGGCGGCGCAACGTGTCCGGCGTGGTCAAGGGGCCGATTCCCTTCGCCTGGGGTGTTTCCAAGTCGTGACGATTCAGGTCTGATCGCGCCATGTGGGCCTACATCCTCCGACGCGTCCTCGCCACCATCCCCGTCATGGCGGTGGTGGCGCTCTTCGTCTTCTCGCTCCTCTACCTGGCGCCGGGCGACCCCGCGGCGGTGATCGCGGGCGACCAGGCGACGCCCGACGACGTGGAGCGCATCCGCGCCAGCCTCGGCCTGGACCGCCCCTACCTGGTGCGCTTCGGCGCCTGGGTGGGGGACATCATGTCGGGCGACCTCGGCACCTCCATCTTCACCAACCTGCCGGTGAGCACGATGATCGCGCAGCGGGTGGAGCCGACGCTGTCGCTCTGCCTGCTCACCCTGGTGCTCGCCGTGTCCATCGCGGTGCCGATGGGCGTGGTGGCGGCCTGGAAGCAGGGCACGCTGGTGGACCGCGCGGTGATGGGCTTCGCGGTGCTGGGCTTCTCCGTGCCCGTCTTCGTGGTGGGCTACCTGCTGGCCTACGTCTTCGCGCTGGAGCTGGATTGGCTGCCGGTGCAGGGCTACACGCCCTTCCGCGAAGGCTTCTTCCCCTGGCTGGAGAACCTGATCCTGCCCTCCATCGCGCTCGGCGGCGTGTACATCGCGCTCATCGCGCGCATCACGCGGGCTACGATGCTGGAGGTGCTGGGCCAGGACTACATCCGCACGGCGCGCGCCAAGGGCGCCAACCAGGCCGGCATCCTGTTCGTCCACGCGCTGAAGAACGCGGCCGTGCCCATCGTCACGGTCATCGGCATCGGCCTGGCCCTGCTGATCGGCGGGGCGGTGGTGACGGAAAGCGTCTTCGCCATCCCCGGCCTGGGGCGGCTGACGGTGGATGCGATCCTGCGGCGCGACTACCCGGTGATCCAGGGCGTCGTGCTGCTGTTCTCCTTCGTCTACGTGCTGGTGAACCTGCTGATCGACCTGCTCTACACCCTGTTCGACCCGAGGATCCGGTATTGAGCATCACCATTCCCGCGGGGACGGCGGTGGCGCCGCCGATGCCCGACATCCTGCCCGACGTGAAGCCGCGGCGCGGCCTGCTGGGCTTCATCCGCCGCAACCCCACCATGGCCTTCGGCGCGGCGCTGCTGCTGGCCATGCTGTTCGTCGCCGTCTTCGCGCCCTTCCTGGGCACGCGCGACCCGACGGCGCTGGCCCCCGCGCTCCGCACGCGCGAGCCCTCGGCGCAGTTCTGGTTCGGCTCGGACATGCTGGGACGCGACGTGTATTCGCGCGTGCTCTACGGCACGCGGGTGTCGCTGCTGGTGGGCTTCTCCGTCGCCATCTGCGCCTCGGCCATCGGGCTGTTCATCGGGCTGATGTCCGGCTTCAACCGCATCGCGGATTCCATCATCATGCGCGTGATGGACGGCATGATGTCCATCCCGCCCATCCTGCTGGCCATCGCGCTGATGGCGCTCACGCGCGGCTCGGTGCAGAACGTCATCCTCGCCATCACCATCGCCGAAATCCCGCGCGTCTCGCGCCTCGTGCGCGGCGTGGTGCTCTCGCTGAGGGAGCAGCCCTATGTCGAGGCCGCCGTGGCCTCGGGCACGCGCACCCCGGCCATCATCTTCAAGCACATCCTGCCCAACACCCTGGCGCCGCTCACCGTGCAGGCCACCTACATCTGCGCCGCGGCGATGATCACGGAGGCGATCCTGAGCTTCATCGGCGCGGGCACGCCGCCCATCATCCCCTCCTGGGGCAACATCATGGCCGAGGGCCGGGCGCTGTGGCAGGTGAAGCCCTACATCGTCTTCTTCCCGGCCATCTTCCTGTCCATCACCGTGCTGGCGGTGAACCTGGTGGGCGACGGCCTGCGGGACGCCATCGACCCGCGCCTGGCGAAGCGGCTGTGAACGCGATGACCATGCAGGACAACCGTCCGGTGCTGCTGGAGGTGACGGACCTCCAGACGCATTTCCGCACCATGGACGGCGTGAACCGCGCGGTGGACGGCGTCTCCTTCTCCGTCCGCGCCGGTGAGACGCTGGCGGTGGTGGGCGAGAGCGGCTGCGGCAAGTCCGTCACCGCCATGTCCATCCTGCGCCTGATCCCCGAGCCACCCGGCAAGATCGCGGGTTCCATCAGGTTCCAAGGCCGCGAGCTGCTGGACCTGTCGGACCGCGAGATGCGCGCCATCCGCGGCAACGAGATCAGCATGATCTTCCAGGAGCCGATGACCAGCCTGAACCCGGTGCTGTCCAACGGCCGGCAGATCGGCGAGACGCTGCGCCTGCACCAGGGCCTGTCCCGCGCCCAGGCGGAGGAGCGCGCGGTGGAGATGCTGCGCCTGGTCGGCATCCCCGAGCCCGGCCGGCGCGTGCGCGAATACCCGCACCAGCTTTCGGGCGGGATGCGCCAGCGCGTGATGATCGCCATCGCGCTCGCCTGCAACCCGAAGCTGCTGATCGCCGACGAGCCGACCACCGCGCTCGACGTCACCATCCAGGCGCAGATCCTGGATTTGATGCGCGACCTGAAGAACACCGTGGGCGCGGCCATCGTGCTCATCACCCACGACCTCGGCGTGGTGGCCGAGGTGGCGGAGCGCGTGGTGGTGATGTACGCCGGCAAGAAGGTGGAGGAGGCGCCGGTGGGGCAGCTGTTCCGCACGCCCAGGCACCCCTACACCCAGGGCCTGCTCGGCTCCGTCCCCAAGCTGGGCTCGTCGTTGACCGGCGAGACGACGCGGCTGGCGGAGATCCCCGGCCTGGTGCCCTCGCTCAAGCAGAAGATCCCCGGCTGCGTCTTCGCCACGCGCTGCCCGAAGGCCACCGATTTCTGCCGCGCCGTGCCGCCGGGGCTGGAGGCCAAGGCCCCCGGCCACCTCGCCGCCTGCCACTACGCCGAAAAGGAAGGGGTGCTGGCGGCATGACGCAGACCATCCTCGACGTCACCGACCTCAAGAAGCACTTCCCCATCCGCGGCGGGCTGTTCGGCACCACGGTGGCCAACGTCTTCGCGGTGGACGGCGTGTCCTTCTCCATCGCCAAGGGCGAGACGCTGTCGCTCGTGGGCGAATCCGGTTGCGGCAAGTCCACCGTGGGCAAGGCGGTGCTGCGGCTGTTCCCGCTCACCGCCGGGCAGGTGGTGCTCAACGGCACGCGGATAGACGACATGCCCGCGGGCACCCTGCGCCCGCTGCGCCGGCAGATGCAGGTGGTGTTCCAGGACCCCTTCAGCAGCCTGAACCCGCGCATGCGCGTGCGCGACATCCTGGCCGAGCCGATCCGCAACTTCGGCTTGGCCAAGGACAAGGCCGACCTGGACCGGCGCATCGCCGAGCTGATGGACAAGGTCCGCCTGCCGCGCGACGCGGTGGGGCGCTGGCCGCACGAATTCTCCGGCGGGCAGCGCCAGCGCATCGGCATCGCCCGGGCGCTCGCCGCCGAGCCCGACCTGATCGTGTGCGACGAGGCGGTGAGCGCGCTCGACGTGTCGGTGAAGGCGCAGATCGTCAACCTGCTCCAGGACCTCCAGTCCGAGCTGGGGCTGGCGATGCTGTTCATCTCCCACGACCTCGCCATCGTCGAGCACATGACGCACCGCGTGGCCGTGATGTACCTGGGCAAGATCGTCGAGGTGGCGGACCGCAAGTCCCTGTTCGGCCGCCCACGGCATCCCTACACCGAGGCGCTGCTTTCCGCCGTGCCGGTGCCGGTGCCCGGGGCCGAGCGCAACCGCATCACCCTGCAAGGGGACGTGCCAAGCCCGATCCGCCCGCCGCCGGGCTGCCGCTTCCACACCCGCTGCCCCTACGCCTTCGACCGCTGCCGGGTGGAGGAGCCGTTGCTGAAGGACACGGTGCCGGGCCACCTGTCGGCCTGCCACCTGAACGACATGCCGGCGGCGCGGAACCCGCTGCTGAACAACCTGCCGCCCACCGCCTTCCGTGCCGCCTGAGGAGGCGCCCGAAGGCCTGAAGCGGCCGCCTGGCCAGCTTCTCTTCACCGCCCGCGCCCCGCGCAGCCCCTTCGGCAAGGCGGTGAAGTGGCTGTTCTGGGGGTTCCAAGTCCTTATGGTCGCGCTGGCGCTCGGCAACTGCACCCTGGTGCTGCCCTACCTGGGCAACCCGGACCCGGACGTGGCGATGGGCGCGGGGCTGTTCGGCGCGCTGCTGGGGCTCGGGGTCTTCGCCCTCTGGCCCTTCGGCACGCTGCTGCTGGGGGTCACGCTGCTGCTGACGCGCGGGCGCCGGCTGACGCTCCAGGCGCCCCCGCCGGAAGCTTGACGCTGGCCACGCCCCGCGCGACCCTCACGCCACGTTATTCCCAGGGAGGGCCGAGATGCCGCAAGTGACGCTCAGCGTGAACGGGGCCACGCACACCGTCGAGGTCGAGGGCCGCACCCTGCTGGTCGAGCTGCTGCGCGAGAAGCTGCGCCTCACCGGCACGCATGTGGGCTGCGACACCAGCCAGTGCGGCGCCTGCGTGGTGCACATGGACGGCGAGTCGGTGAAGGCCTGCACCGTGCTGGCCGTGGCCTCGCAGGGTGCCAATATCACGACCATCGAGGGCCTGGCCGCCGCCGACGGCACGCTGCACCCGATGCAGGAGGCCTTCCGCGAGTACCACGCCCTGCAATGCGGCTTCTGCACGCCCGGCATGGTGATGAGCGCGGTGGACCTGGTGCAGAAGAACCCCCAAGGGCTGAGCGAGCCCGAGATCCGCGAGGGGCTGGAGGGCAACCTCTGCCGCTGCACCGGCTACCACAACATCGTGAAGGCAATCGCCGCCGCGCAGGACGTGATGCACGGCCGGCGAGAGACCCTGGCCACCGCCGCCGAGTGACGTAAGGCACGCCTGCCGGAGCGGGGGCCAACCCCGCCCGGACCACGCATACGGGAGGAACGACCGCCATGAACGTGATGGCCCCATTCGAAGGCATCGGCGCCAGCGTGAAGCGCAAGGAGGACCTGCGCTTCCTGTCCGGCCGCGGCCAGTACACCGACGACATCAACCGCCCCGGCCAGCTGCACGCCTACATCCTGCGCAGCCCCCACGCCCACGCGCGGATCACCGCGCTCGACGTGGCGGCGGCCAAGGCGATGCCGGGCGTGCGCGCCGTGTACACCAGCGCGGACATGGCGGCGGTCGGCGGCATCCCCTGCGGCTGGCAGATCCACAACAAGGACGGCACGCCGATGGCGGAGCCCAAGCACCCCGTCCTGGCCGAGGGCAAGGTGCGCCACGTGGGCGACCCCGTCGCCGTGGTGGTCGCCGACACCCGCCCCCAGGCGCGCGACGCCGCCGAGGCGATCGCAGTGGAGTACGACGTGCTGCCCAGCGCCACCACCATGGCGCACGCCCAGGCGCCGGGCGCGCCCGCGGTGCACGACGACGTGCCCTCCAACCTCTGCTACGACTGGCACATCGGCGAGAAGGGCGCGGTGGACGCCGCCTTCGCCCAGGCCACCCACCGCGTGGTGTTCGAGACGACGAACAACCGCCTGGTGCCCAACGCGATGGAGCCGCGCGCCGCCATCGGCGACTACGACACGACGAGCGGCGAGCACACGCTCTACACCACCAGCCAGAACCCGCACGTCATCCGCCTGCTGATGGGCGCCTTCGTGCTGAACATCCCCGAATCCAGGCTGCGCGTGGTGGCGCCCGACGTGGGCGGCGGCTTCGGCTCCAAGATCTACCACTACGCCGAGGAGGCGATCGTCACCTGGGCCGCCCACAAGCTGGGCCGCCCGGTGAAGTGGACCGCCGACCGCACGGAATCCTTCATGTCCGACGCGCATGGGCGCGACCACGTCACCCGCGCCGAGCTGGCGCTGGACGCGGAGGGCACCTTCCTGGCGCTGCGCGTGCACACGCAGGCCAACATGGGCGCCTACCTGTCCACCTTCGCGCCCTGCGTGCCCACCTACCTCT
Source organism: Rubritepida sp. (assembly GCA_022843345.1). Lineage (GTDB taxonomy): Bacteria > Pseudomonadota > Alphaproteobacteria > Acetobacterales > Acetobacteraceae > Roseococcus. The sequence continues at coordinate 11,837 of JALHNW010000016.1, forward strand.
ACGCCACGTTGCTGGCCGGCGTGTACAAGACGCCCGCGATCTATGCCGAGGTGAAGGCCGTCTTCACCAACACGGTCCCGGTGGATGCCTATCGCGGCGCCGGCCGGCCCGAGGCCACCTACCTGCTGGAACGCCTGGTGGACGTGGCCGCCAGGCAATGCGGCTTCGACAAGCTGGAGCTGCGGCGCCGCAACTTCATCGCCACCGACGCCTTCCCCTATCAGACGCCGGTCGCGCTGGAATACGACAGCGGCGACTACTTCTCCACGCTGTCCCAGGCGCTGGAAACGGCGGATTGGCACGGCTTCGAGGCGCGGCGCGCCGAGGCCAAGGCGCGCGGGCGGCTGCGCGGCATCGGCATCAGCACCTACCTGGAGGCCTGCGGCATCGCGCCCTCCGCCGTGGTGGGCAGCCTCGGCGCGCGGGCGGGGCTGTATGAGGTCGGCACCATCCGCGTGCACCCGACCGGCAGCGTCACCGTGCTCACGGGCGCGCACAGCCACGGCCAGGGGCACGAGACGACCTTCGCGCAGCTGGTCAGCGACAAGCTGGGCGTGCCGGTGAACATGGTGGACATCGTGCATGGCGACACCGCCAAGGTGCCCTTCGGCATGGGCACCTACGGCAGCCGCAGCCTCGCTGTCGGCGGCAGCGCGATGGACAAGGCGATGGACAAGATCATCGCCAAGGGCCGCCGCATCGCGGCCCACCTGATGGAAGCTTCCGTCGAGGACATCGAGTTCGACCGCGGCACCTTCCGCGTCGCCGGCACCGACAAGACCAAGGCGCTGGCCGAGATCAGCCTCGCCGCCTACGTCCCCCACAACTACCCGCATGACGAGCTGGAGCCGGGGCTGGAGGAGACGGCCTTCTACGACCCGAAGAACTTCACCTACCCCGGCGGCTGCCACATCGCCGAGGTCGAGATCGAGCCCGAGACGGGCAAGGTCCACATGGTCAACTTCACGGCCGTGGACGACGTGGGCCGCGTCATCAACCCGATGATCGTGGAGGGCCAGGTCCAGGGCGGCGTGGCGCAAGGCATCGGCCAGGCGCTGCTGGAGGCCTGCGTGTACGACGAGGGCGGCCAGCTGCTGAGCGCCAGCATGATGGACTACACCATGCCCCGCGCCGACGACCTGGCGCCGGTGAGCGTGGCGACGCACGTGACGCTGTGCACCCACAACCCGCTGGGGGTGAAGGGCTGCGGCGAGGTGGGGGCCATCGGCTCGCCGCCCGCCGTGATGAACGCGGTGGTGGACGCGCTGCGCGACTTCGGCGTGAATCACGTCGAGATGCCCGCGACACCGCCGAAGATCTGGTCCATCATCCACGGCAAGAACGGAGCCTGACGATGTACGATTTCGCGTATCACAAGCCCTCCTCCGTCGCCGACGCCGTGAAGCTGCTGGCCGCCGACCCGGACGCCAAGGCCGTCAGCGGCGGGCACACGCTGATCCCGGCGCTGAAGCACCGGCTGAACAAGCCCACCTCCCTGGTGGACCTCTCCGGCATCGCCGAGATGAAGGGCATCCGCCGCGAGGGCAACGCCATCGTCATCGGCGCGCTGACGAAGCACGAGGCGGTGGCGACGAGCGCCGAGGTGAAGGCCGCCATCCCCGTGCTGGCCTTCGTGGCCAAGCACATCGGCGACACCCAGGTCCGCAACCGCGGCACGCTGGGCGGCAGCGTGGCGAACAACGACCCGGCGGCGGACTACCCGGCCGCCGTGCTCGGCCTGGGCGCCACCGTGCACACGAGCAAGCGCAAGGTCGCGGCGGACGAGTTCTTCCTGGGCATGTTCACCACGGCGCTGGAGGCGGACGAGATCCTCACCGCCATCTCCTTCCCGATTCCCGAGAAGGCGGGCTACGCCAAGATGCGCAACCCGGCCAGCCGCTACGTCATGGCCGGCGCCTTCGTCTCGAAGGGGCCGATGGGCGTGCGGGTGGCGATCAACGGCGCCGGCCCCTGCGTGTTCCGCCAGGCGGCGATGGAGGCCGCGCTGTCCGCGAACTGGAGCGCGGATGCGGTGGCGGCAATCATGCAGGACGCGGACGGGCTGAACAGCGACATCCACGGCTCGGCCGAATACCGGGCGCACCTGGTGACGGTGATGGCCAAGCGCGCGGTGCTCGCCGCGGGCTGAGGTTCAGCGCGCCGGCCCGCGCTCCAGCAGGGCGCGGGCCTGGGCGCGCAAGGTGGCGCGCAGGGCGTCGTCGCAGGGGACGTTGTCCCCCTTCGCCACCTGCTGCGCCTGCCCCTGCCAGGCGCCGTGCCAGATGGCGAGGCGCTGCATCTGCGCCTCGGGCTGGCCCAGGGCCTCGCGGTGCTGGGCCATCAGCGCGTCGAAGTTCGGCTGCCACCGCCAGCGGCAATGGCGCATGATGCCGTTGCCCACCGCGATGCCCATCACCCGCTCCGCCTCCGCCCGGCCATGGGTGGCGGCGAGCGGCTGGCGCAGGATCGCCTCCGCTTCCGACCGCGTCGCCGGCTGCGCGCCCGCGGCGGGTGCGAGGAGGATGAGGAGCAGGGCGAGGCGGATCATGCACGCCAGGGTAGTGGAGGGGGCGCGCCGCGCAAGCATCCCACGCCGCCGATTCTTTTTTCGTGCAATCGGCGCGCGGCGGTGCCAGTCTAGCCCCATCCCGCCCTGCATCCCGCGGGGAGGGTGACTTTCCAATGGATTGAACCAGACGTGTCTGACGATTTTTCCGCCGGCGGCGGCGAGGGCCTGATCGAGGCCAAGGTGAAGTGGTACAACGGGCGCAAGGGCTTCGGCTTCGTGCTCGGCCCGGATGGGCAGGACGTGTTCTTCCACGCCTCCGCCCTGACCGATTCCGGCATTGACCAGCCGGATACCGACGACATCCTGGTCTGCGAGATCGGCACCGACCGTTCGGGCCGGCGCCTCGTGACCCGCATCACCGAGCTGAAGCGCGGCCCCGGTGGCGGCGGCGCGCGCCCGGCCGGCGGCTTCGGCGACCGTCCCCCCCGGCGCGACT
>JALHNW010000017.1 GCA_022843345.1 Rubritepida sp.
GGCCAGCAGCGGCGCGGGGATGGCGCGCGGCGGGGCCAGCAGCGCGGCGGCGTGGCGGGGGATGAAGCCGGTGTCCAGCTCCAGCGCCCGCAGCGCCGGGTGGCGTGCGAGGCGGCGCAGGAAGGGCAGGTTGGTGGGGAAGCCGTCCAGGGCCGTGCCTTCCAGCGCCTCCGCCAGCCGGTCCAGCGCCGCCTCGCGGTCCGGCCCCCAGGCGACCAGCTTGGCCAGCATGGGGTCGTAGAAGGAGGTGACGGCATCGCCCGCGCGGAAGCCGGCATCCAGGCGCAGCCCCTCGCCTTGCGGCACCTCCAGGCGCGCGATGCGCCCGGTGCTGGGGCGGAAATCCTGTGCCGCATCCTCGGCGTACAGGCGCACCTCCACGGCGTGGCCCTTCGGCGCGGGCGGGAACGCCGCAGGCAGCGCCTCGCCCGCCGCTACGCGCAGCTGCCACTCCACCAGGTCCAGGCCGGTGATCATCTCGGTGACCGGGTGTTCCACCTGGAGGCGGGTGTTCATCTCCAGGAAGAAGGCGTCCCCGCCCTCGACGATGAACTCCACCGTGCCGGCGTTGACGTAGCCGACGGCGCGGGCGGCATCCACGGCGGCGCCGTGCAGCCGCTCGCGCAACGCGTCGGGCAGCGCAGGCGCGGGCGCCTCCTCCAGCACCTTCTGGTGGCGGCGCTGCACGGAGCAGTCGCGGGTGTGCAGGTGGATGATGCGGCCATGGGCGTCGCCCAGCACCTGCACCTCGACGTGGCGGGGGCGCGCCAAGTACTTCTCCAGCAGCACGCGGTCGTCGCCGAAGGCGGCCAGGGCCTCGCGCCGCGCCCCGGCCAGCTCGGCGGCGAAGTCCTCCGCGCGGGCGACGGGGCGCATCCCCTTCCCGCCCCCGCCCGCACTGGCCTTGATGAGCACCGGGAAGCCGATGCGCGCGGCCTCGGCGGCCAGGGTCGCCCCGTCCTGCGCCTCGCCGTGGAAGCCGGGCACGGTGGGCACGCCGGCCGCGACCATCAGCCGCTTGGATTCCGCCTTGGAGCCCATGGCGCGGATCGCCGCCGCGCCCGGCCCGATGAAGGCGATGCCGGCGGCCGCGCAGGCCTCGGCGAAGGCGGCGTTCTCCGACAGGAAGCCGTAGCCGGGATGGATGGCCTGCGCGCCCGTCCGCCGCGCGATGTCGAGGATGAGGTCGGCGCGCAGGTAGGACTCCGCGGCCGGCGCCGGCCCCAGCCGGTGCGCCTCGTCCGCCGCCTGGACGTGCAGCGCGTGGGCGTCGGCATCCGAGAAGACGGCGATGCTGCGGATGCCCATGCGCCGCGCCGTGCGGGCGATGCGGGCCGCGATCTCGCCCCGGTTGGCGATGAGGATGGCGTCGAACATGCGCGTCACATCCGGAACATGGGCGCGCGGCGGTGCTCGCCCGGCGCGTGCATGGCGGCGTGCAGCGCCAGGCCCAGCACGTCGCGGGTCATGGCGGGGGGGATGATGCCGTCGTCCCACAGGCGCGCGGTGGCATGGTATGGGTCGCCCTCGCGCTCGTACTTCTCGCGGATCGGCGCCTTGAAGGCGTCCTCCTCCTGCGCGCTCCACGCCTTGCCGGCGGCTTCCAGGTTGTCCCGCCGCAGGGTCGCCAGCACGCTCGCCGCCTGCTCGCCCCCCATGACGCTGATGCGGCTGTTGGGCCAGGTGAACAGGAAGCGCGGGCCGTAGGCGCGGCCGCACATGCCGTAGTTGCCAGCGCCGAAGGAGCCGCCGGTGATCAGCGTCAGCTTGGGCACGGAGGCGGTGGCGACCGCGGTGACCAGCTTGGCGCCATCCTTGGCAATGCCGCCCGTCTCGTACTTCCGGCCCACCATGAAGCCGGCGATGTTCTGCAGGAACAGCAGCGGGATGCCGCGCTGGCAGCACAGCTCGATGAAGTGCGCGCCCTTCTGGGCGCTCTCGCTGAACAGGATGCCGTCATTGGCGAGGACGCCCACCGGCATGCCCCACAGGTGCGCGAAGCCCGTCACCAGCGTGGTGCCGTAGCGCGGCTTGAACTCGTCCAGCGCCGAGGCGTCCACGATGCGCGCGATGATCTCGCGCGCCGGGACCGGCTGGCGGACGTCGGCGGGGATCAGCCCTTCCAGCTCGGCGGGGTCGTGCAGCGGCGGCACCGGCAGGCGTGGCGCCTCCGGCGGCTTGGGGGCGTTGAGGTTGCCCACGATGCGGCGCAGCAGCAACAGCGCGTGCCGGTCATCCTCCGCCAGGTGGTCCGCCACGCCGGACAGGCGGGTGTGCACGTCGCCGCCGCCGAGGTCCTCCGCGCTCACCACCTCGCCGGTGGCCGCCTTCACCAACGGCGGGCCGCCGAGGAAGATGGTGCCCTGCTCGCGCACGATCACCGCCTCGTCGCACATCGCCGGCACGTAGGCGCCGCCGGCGGTGCAGGAGCCCATGACGGCGGCGATCTGCGGGATGCCCAGCGCGGACATGTTGGCCTGGTTGAAGAAGATGCGGCCGAAATGCTCGCGATCGGGGAAGATCTCGTCCTGGTTGGGCAGGTTTGCGCCGCCGGAATCCACCAGATAGAGGCAGGGCAGCCGGTTTTCCCGCGCCACTTCCTGCGCCCGCAGGTGCTTCTTGACGGTGAGCGGGTAATAGGAGCCGCCCTTCACCGTCGCGTCATTGGCCACGATGACGCAGAGCCGGCCCGACACCATGCCCAGCCCGGTGACCAGCCCGGCGCCCGGGACCTCGTCGCCGTACATGCCGTTCGCCGCCAGGGGGCTGAGCTCCAGGAACGGCGCGCCGGGGTCCAGCAGGTTCTCCACGCGCTCCCGCGGCAGCAGCTTGCCGCGGGCCAGGTGCTTCTGCCGCGCCGCCTCCGGCCCGCCCAGCGCGGCCTTCGCCGTGCGCTCGGCCAGGGTGGCCAGCAGGGCGCGGTTGTGCGCGGCGTTGGCGCGGAACTCCTCCGAGCGGGTGTTGATCATGCCGTCTCCCGGAACAGCTCGCGCCCGATCAGCAGGCGGCGGATCTCGGAGGTGCCGGCGCCGATCTCGTAGAGCTTGGCGTCGCGCAGCAGCCGCCCCGTCGGGTAGTCGTTGATGTAGCCGTTGCCGCCGAGGATCTGGATGGCATCCAGCGCCGCACGCGTCGCCTCCTCGGCCGCGAAGAGGATCGCGCCGGCCGCGTCCTTGCGCGTGGTGCGCCCCGCGTCGCAGGCGCGCGCGACGGCGTAGACGTAGGCGCGCGCGGCGTTCATCCGCGTGTACATGTCGGCGACCTTGCCCTGGATGAACTGGAATTCGCCGATCGCCTGGCCGAACTGCTTCCGCTCGTGGATGTAGGGCACCACCACGTCCAGGCAGGCCTGCATGATGCCCAAGGGGCCTGCGGCCAGCACGGCGCGCTCGTAGTCCAGCCCCGACATCAGCACGCGCACGCCGCCGTTGAGCTGGCCCAGCACGTTCTCCGCGGGCACCTCGCAATCCTCGAACACCAGTTCGGAGGTGGGCGATCCGCGCATCCCCAGCTTGTCCAGCTTCTGCGCCGGGGTGAAGCCCCGGAAACCCTTCTCGACGATGAAGGCGGTGATGCCCTTCGGCCCTGCCTCCGGCTCGGTCTTGGCGTAGACGATGATCGTCTCGGCGTAGTGCGCGTTGGTGATCCACAGCTTGGTGCCGTTCAGCACGTAGCGGTCGCCGCGCTTCTCCGCGCGCACCTTCATGCTGACCACGTCGGAACCCGCGCCCGGCTCGCTCATCGCCAGCGCGCCCAGGTGCTCGCCGCTGATCAGCTTCGGCAGGTAGCGGGCCTTCTGCTCCGCCGTGCCGTTGCGCTCGAGCTGGTTCACGCAGAGGTTGGAATGCGCGCCGTAGCTCAACCCCACGCTGGCGGAGGCGCGGGACACCTCCTCCATCGCCACGCAATGCGCGAGGTAGCCCATGCCGGCCCCGCCGCGCGCCTCGTCCACCGTGATGCCGTGCAGGCCCAGCGCGCCCATCTTCGGCCAGAGGTGGCGGGGGAACTCGTCGGTGCGGTCTATCTCGGCGGCAAGCGGGGCGACCTCGTCGGCGCAGAAGCCGCGCACGGTGTCGCGCAGCGCTTCCACTTCCTCGCCCAGGCCGAAATCCAGCGAGGGAATGCCCGTGTTCGGCAGCATCACACCTGTTCCCATGTCTCGCGCAGCACCTTGCGCATGATCTTGCCGGTGGCGGTCTGCGGCAAGGCGTCCACGAAGCGGATGTGGCGCGGGTAGCAATGCGCCGCCAGCCGCCCCCGCACCTGGTCCTGCAACGCCCGCGCGAGGTCGCCGCTGCCCTGCTCACCGGCGCGCAGCACCACGGCGGCCGCCACCGCCTCGGTCCGCAGCGCGTCGGGCACGCCGAACACGGCCGCCGCCGCCACGGCGGGGTGGCGCAGCAGGCAATCCTCGATCTCCGACGGCCCGATCCGGTAGCCGGCGGAAGTGATCACGTCATCCGCCCGGCCCAGGAAGCGCACGAAGCCCTCGCCGTCCATCTCGCCAGCATCACCGGTCAACAGCCAGCCATCCCGGAACTTCTCCGCCGTCGCCTCCGGGCGGTTCCAGTAGCGCAGGAACATCACCGGGTCGGGCGCGCGCACGGCGATCTGGCCGTCGCGGATCGCCACCTCGTGCCCCGGCACGGCGCGGCCCGCCCAGCCGGGCTTCGGCGGGAACAACGCGCCGCAGGAGGAGACGACGAGGTTGCATTCCGTCTGCCCGTAGAACTCGTTTATCGTGACGCCGAAGGCCTCGCGCCCCCAGTCCAGCATCTCCGCGCCCAGCGTCTCGCCGCCGCTGCCGATGGACCGCGGGCGCGCCCGCCCGCCCGGCACCTGGCGCATCAGCCGCAGGGCGGTGGGCGGCAGGAACAGGTTCCGCACGCCCTCCGCGGCGATCAGGCGGAACGCCTCCTCGGGGTCGAACTTCGCCATGCGGTGCGCCAGCACGGGCACGCCGTGGAACAGCGAGGGCAGCAGCACGTCCAGCAACCCGCCGATCCAGGCCCAGTCGGCCGGCGTCCAGAACAGGTCGCCCCCTTGCGGAAACAAGTCCTGCGGCATCTCGACGCCCGGCAGGTGGCCCAGCAGCACCCGATGGGCGTGCAGCGCCCCCTTCGCCGGGCCGGTGGTGCCGGAGGTGTAGATGATGAGCGCCGGGTCATCGGCCAGCGTGTCGGCGCAGTCATGCCGGTCACTCGCGCGCGCCATCTGGGCGGGCAGGTCCTCCGCCAGCAGCAGCAGCGGCCCGGGCGGCACGTGCGCCGCGCCCATGGCATCCGTGACGACGGCGCGCGCGTCGCAATCGGCGAGCCGGTAGGCGACCGCATCCGGCCCGAAGAGCTGGAACAGCGGCACCGCGATGGCGCCGATGCGGTAGATGGCCATGTGCGCCACGGCGCAGAGCGGCACCTGCGGCAGCAGCACCGCCACCCGGTCGCCCGCCCGCACGCCCTGGGCCAGCAGCAGGTTGGCGAGCCGCGACGCATCGCGCAGCACCTCGTCGAAGGTGATGGCGCGCCCGCCCGGCTCGCGCAGCGCCACCCGCCCGCTGCCATCCGCCCAGCGGTCGCAGCAGGCGCGCGCGATGTTGAAGCGCTCCGGGATGTCCCAGCGGAAGTCCCGCCGCCACGCCTCGTAGGTCAGAGCCACCGCTTCCGCCGTTTGTAGCTCTTGATGTCCTTGAAGGACTTGCGGTCCGCCCCGTGCCCGCCGAGGTAGAATTCCTTCACGTCCTCGTTGTCCATCAGGCTGGCCGCGGTGCCGTCCAGCACCACCTTGCCCTGCTCCATCACGTAGCCGTAGCTCGCCACGCTCAGCGCCATCCGCGCGTTCTGCTCCACCAGCAGGATGGTGATGCCCAGGTCGCGGTTCAGCTTGCGGATGATGCCGAAGACCTCCTTCACCAGCAGCGGGCTGAGCCCCATGGACGGTTCGTCCATCAGGATCAGCTTGGGCCGCGCCATCAGCGCGCGGCCGATCGCCAGCATCTGCTGCTCCCCGCCCGACAGGTAGCCGGCCAGCCCCGTGCGTTCCTTCAGGCGGGGGAAGTAGTCGTACACCATGTCGATGTCGCGCTTCACCTCGTTGTCCGACCGGGTGAAGGCGCCCAGGCGCAGGTTCTCCAGGCAGGTCATGTCGGCGATGATCCGCCGCCCCTCCATCACCTGGAAGATGCCGCGGCGCACGATGAGGTGCGGGTCGGTGCCGTGGATCGCCTCGCCCATGAAGCGCACCTCGCCGCGCGTCACCTCGCCCTCCTCCGTCTTCAGCAGGCCGGAGATGGCCTTGAGCGTGGTGGACTTGCCCGCGCCGTTGGCGCCGAGGAGGGCGACGATCTCCCCCTTCGGCACCTCCAGCGACAGGCCGCGCAGCACCAGGATGACGTCGTTGTAGACGACCTCGATGTTGTTGACCTGGAGCAGCGCCTCGCTCATCGGCCTACCAGCCCAGCCAGTCGCGCCGGCGCTCCAGCGTGATGGTCTGCACCGGCTCCAGGCGCATGGTGCCGGCGCGCATCAGCTCGTCCACGCTGCCCTGCGTCGTGTCCCCGCCCACCCTCGCGCGGTAGAGCGCGACGGCCATCGTGCCGCGGTGGTCCTCGTTGGTGAAGGTGGACGGCGCGCAGACGCCTTCCGTGCCCGCGGGCACCCAGTCGCGCCGCGCGTAGAAGCCGTCGCGGATGCGCTCGCCGGTGATCTGGCCGTTGTTGGCGGCCGCCGTCTCCATCGCCTCCGTCATCAGCAGCGCGGCGCAGATGCCGGCCAGGTAGTGGACCGGGCGGTAGGCGGTGCCGGCCTGGTCGCTCATGCGGCTGATGGCGCGCACCGTCTCCATGCCCGGCGCGGTGCCGCCCCAGACGGCGGTGGTGCGGACCGGGAAGACCACGCCGTTCGCCGCCACGCCCGCGGCCTTCATCGCGTTCTCGTCCATCCCCCAGACGTTGCCCAGGAACTGCACCTGCACGCCCACCGTCTGGCAGGCCCGCAGCACGGAGATGTTGGAGCCCGCCGTGTTGCCCAGGTAGGCGTAGTTGGCGCCCTGGTTGCGCAGCGTCAGGCATTGCGCCGTGTAGTCGCCCGGGGTGAGCGCGAACTGGATGGCCGGCAGCACGTCGAAGCCCAGCTCGGCGGCCAGCGCCTCGCCCGCCGCCTTGGGCGAATTGGGATAGGGGTGGTTGGCGCCCATGTGGACGTATTTCGGCCGGCCCTGCTGGCCGCGGCGGTTCCAGTCCTCGCGCGACCAGATCAGCATGGCGCGCAGCGCGTCGGAGTAGGAGGGGCCGTAGAAGAAGTTGAACGGCGCCGCCTTGTCGGCCCGCGGCGCGCGGCCCGTGGGGTCGGTCAGCGCGGCGGAGTAGGAGCCGGAGATGTAGGGCACGCGGTCGCGCGTGTTGAAGGTGATCAGCGCCTCGGTGTCCACCGTGCCCCAGCCCTGGATGGCGACGGGCCGCTCGCGGCCCATCCAGCTCTGGTACTGGCTGATGGCGCGCGGCGCCTGGTAGCCGTAGTCCACCGTCATCACGTTCATCGGCCGCCCGGCGACGCGGCGGTTGGCGTTCACCCAGGCCAGCGCGTCCTGCACACCACGGCCATAGGGCACGCCCACGTCGGATGTCGGGCCCGAGTAGTCGGCGATGTGCCCGACCTGGATGGGCGCCTGGGCCAGCGCGGGCGCGGCACCCAGCGCGAGGGCCGCGGCGAGCAGCGTCTTCTTCATGGTGGTTCCTCCGTGCATGTTCTTGCTTAGTGGCTGTAGGGGTAGAGCTTCCAGTACGCCTTGATCAACCGCCATCGTCGCGCCAGCCCGTCCGGCTCGAAGATCAGGAACAGGATTATCGCGGCGCCGATCGCCATCTCGCGCAGGAAATTCAGCGAGTTGCCGAGGTTCAGGGCACGGTCGATCGCACCGCCCTGCAGCGCCTGCGCGGCGGATTGCACCATCTCGGGCATCAGCACCATGAAGGCGGCGCCCATCAGCGACCCCATCACCGAACCCAGCCCGCCGATGATGACCATCGCAAGGAACTGGATGGAGAACAGGATGTTGAACGCCTCGACGCTGACGAACAGGATGTAGTGCGCGTAGAGCGCGCCCCCGATCCCGGCGTAGAAGGAGGCGATGCCGAAGGACAGCGTGCGGTAGTAGGCGAGGTTGATGCCCATCACCTCCGCGCTCAGGTAGTGGTCGCGCACGGCGATCAGCGCGCGGCCGTCGCGGCTCCGCATCAGGTTCGCGGCCATCACGAACATGATGATGACCCAGGCGAGTACGACGTAGAAATACGTCTCCTCCCGGTCGAACCGGAAGCCGAACAGGGTGAAGTTCTCCGTCACGCGCCCCGCCACGCCGCCCGAGAACCAACGCGCGCGGGCGAAGAAATCCTCCAGGATGAACTGCGCCGCCAGCGTGGCGATGGCGAGGTAGAGCCCCTTCAGCCGCGCCGCCGGCAGGCCGAAGAACAGCCCCACCACCGCCGTCACCAGCCCGGCCAGCGGGATGGCGAGCGCCACCGGCACCCCCATCCCCGCGAAGCCCGCCGAGGAGAAGGCGCCGAAGCCGAAGAAGGCCGCGTGCCCGATGCTGATCTGCCCCGTGAAGCCCACCAGGATGTTCAGCCCGAGTGCGGCGATGCCGAGGAAGCCGATCTGGATCAGCAGCGACAGCTCGTAGCGCCCGAAGACCAGCGGCGCGCAGCACAGCACCAGCAGCCCCGCGAACAGCGCCAGGCGCGAGTTGCGCGTGGGGAAGATCGTCATGTCCGCCGCGTAGGAGGTGCGGAAATCGCCGCAGGGGTTCATGTCAGACGCGCTCGATGTTCTTGGTGCCGAACAGCCCATAGGGCTTGATCAGCAGGATGAGAACGAGCGCGTAGAAGGGCGCGATGTTGATCATGTTGCCCCAGTTCAGCCATTGGCTGTCCACGTACTGCGCCATGTTCTCCATCACGCCCACGATGATGCCGCCCAGCATGGCGCCGACGATGGAATCAAGCCCGCCCAGGATCACCGCCGGGAAGACCTTGATGCCGTAGAAGGACAGCCCGGAGGACACGCCCGACACCACGCCCACCACCACGCCCGCCACCGCCGACACCACGGCCGAGATGGCCCAGGACATGGCGAAGACCCGCGGCACCGACACGCCGAGCGACTGCGCCACCTGCTGGTCGAAGGCCGTGGCCCGCATGGCAAGCCCATGCTTGGAGTAGGTGAAGAACCACCAGAACCCCAGCATGATGCAGGCCGAAAGCCCCAGCGAGAGCAGGTAGACGCTCTGCACCTCAAGCCCCAGCAGCGAGACGCGGTCGGTGGTGAAGATTGGCGGGAAGGGCTGCGCGAAGACGCCGAACATCCACTTCATCAGCGCCTGGAAGAAGATGGACAGCCCCACGGTCGCCATGATGACGGAGATCACCGGCTCGCCGATCAAGGGTCGCAGCACCACCACCTGGAGCATGATCCCGAACAGCGTCATGAAGGCCAGGCACATCGGGAATGCCAGCCAGAACGGCAGTTGCAGGTAGGTGATCAGCCACCAGCAGGCCCAGGCGCCGACCAGCAGGAACTCGCCTTGGGCGAAGTTCACCACCTGCGATGCCTTGTAGATCAGCACGAAGCTCATCGCGACGACGCCGTAGAGCGCGCCGACGATCAGCCCGTTCACGAGCAACTGGAGGAGCAATCCCCATTCCATCACGCGGCGTCCTTCTGCTGTGCGGCGCGCTGCACCAGCAGCGTGGTGCGGATGCGCGATCGGCTGCCGTCCTGGAAGGTGATGGTGGTGTCCACCGGGATGCTGTCCTTCCCCTCGTAGATGGCCGCGATGATGTCGCCGTACTTCTGGTTGATGACGCCGCGCCGCACCTTGCGGGTGCGCGTCAGCTCCTCGTCATCCGCGTCCAGCTCCTTGTAGAGCAGCACGAAGTCGCGGATGCGCTGCGCCTCCGGCAGGGTGGCGTTGACCTTCGCCACCTCCGCGCCGATCAGCGCCTGCACCTGCGGGCGCGCCGACAGGTCGGTGTAGGTGGTGAAAGCGAGGCGGTTGCGCTCCGCCCACTTGCTCACGATCGGGAAGCGCACGCAGATGATGGCGGCCAGGTGCGGGCGGCCGTCCCCCAGCACCACGGCCTCGGCCACGTAGGGGCTGAACTTCAGCTTGTTCTCGATGTATTGCGGGGAGAAGCGGGTGCCGCCGCTGGTGGTCGCGATGTCCTTGATGCGGTCGATCACCACCAGCCGCTGCTGCTTGTCGAAGAAGCCGGCATCGCCCGTGTGCAGCCAGCCGTCGCGGATGTCCGCCGTCTCGGTGACGCCGAAATAGCCGCTGAACATGTGCGGGTGGCGCGTGACGATCTCGCCCACGCCGCTGGGGTCCGGCTCGTGGATGCGCGTCTCGATGCCCGCGTTGAAGGGCACGCCCACCGTGTCGAAGTCGCCCCGCCCGGGCGCCTGGAGGGTGTAAGCGCCCAGCGTCTCGGTCTGGCCGTAGAGCTGGCGCAGCGGCACGCCCAGCGCCAGGAAGAAGCGGAAGGTGTCCGGCCCCAGCGCCGCGCCGCCCGTGGCCGCCGAACGCAGGTTGGAGAAGCCGAGGCGGTCGCGCAGCGCGCGGAACAGGATGGTGTCGGCGAAGCCGGAGCGCCCGCCGCGTTCCAGCGCCTTCAGCCCCGACGCCATGCCCGCCTCGAACAGCTTGCGCTTCAGGGGGCTCGCATCCATCACCTTCGCGCGCACCTCCGCGGCCAGCGCTTCCCATGTGCGCGGCGCGAAGAGCACGAAGGACGGCCCGATCTCGCGGAAATCGGCCATCATCGTCTCGGGCTCCTCGACGAAGTTGACCTTCATCCGCGAGATAAGGTTCCAGCCCACGGCGTAGAGCTGCTCCATGATCCAGGGCAGCGGCAGGACGCTGACATATTCATCGTCCGGCCCCTTCGGATCGGCCGCCAGGTAGGCCTCGCAATGCCGCACCAGCGCGCCGGAGGTGAGCTGCGCGAGCTTCGGCCGCGCCGTGGTGCCGGAGGTGGTGCAGAGCACCGCCACGTCCTCGGCCCGAGTCGCCGCCACCATGGCATCCCACTCCAGCGGGTCGCGCGCGACGCCCAGCTGGATCAGGTCCTCCGCCGCCAGCAGCCTGCCGTCCGACAGCTTGCGCATCCCGCGCCCGTCGCTGAACACGATACGCCGGAGCTTCGGCAGCCGGTCGCCGATGCTCAGCAGCTTGTCCACCTGCTCCTCATCCTCGGCGAAGACGACGGAGGCGCCGGTGAAGCCCAGCAGGTACTCGACCTCGTCCTCCATCGAATCGCGGTAGATGCCGAGCGACCGGCAGCCTAGCGCATGCGCCGCCACCTCGCCCATCACCCAGTCGGGCCGGTTGTCGCCGATCAGGCCGATCACCTCGCCGGCCTCGACGCCGATGGCGCGCAGGCCCAGCGCGAAGCCGCGCGCGCGGTCGCGGTAATCCTCCCAGGTGAAGGCGCGCCAGATGCCCAGGTGCTTCTCGCGCAGGGCTATCTCGCGCCCATGCTCGCGCGCGTTGCGCTCCAGCAGCTTCGGCAGCGTGTCGGTCATGCCGCCTCGTCGTCCAGCTCGCCCAGGTAGGCCTTCTTCACGTGCGGGTCGGCCATCACCTCGTCGGGGCTGCCTTCAGCGATCCTGCGGCCGAAATCCAGCACCATCACGCGGTGGCTGATGTCCATCACCACGCCCATGTCATGCTCGATCATCAGCACCGTCATCCCCCATTCCTGGTTGAGGTCGAGGATGAAGCGCGCCATGTCCTCCTTCTCCTCCAGGTTCATGCCGGCCATCGGCTCGTCCAGCAGGATCAGCTTGGGGCGCAGCGCCACGGCGCGGGCCAGCTCCACGCGCTTGCGCAGGCCGTAGCTGAGCGTGCCGGCCGGCGCCTTGCGGACGTGCTGGATCTCCAGGAAGTCGATGATCTCCTCGACCGCGGCGCGGTGACGCAGCTCCTCCTGCCGCGCGCCGCCGATCCAGTGGACCATGCCGCGCAGGAAGCCCGCCCCCATCAGGTGGTGGCGGCCGACCATGATGTTGTCCAGCACGCTCATGTGCCCGAACAGCGCCAGGTTCTGGAAGGTGCGGCCCAGCCCAAGCGCCGCGCGCCGGTTGGTCGGCAGGCGCGTAATGTCCTGCCCCTCGAAGCGGATGCGCCCTTCCGTCGGCCGATAGCGGCCGGAGACGCAGTTGACCATGGAGGTCTTTCCCGCGCCGTTCGGCCCGATGATGGAGAAGACTTCGCCCGCACGCACGGCGAAGGAGACGTCGGTGAGCGCGCGCACGCCGCCGAAGCGCAGCGACACGCCTTCCGCCTCCAGGATGGGATCTCCCGGCATGGTTCCTCCCTGTGTTGCCAGGGAGGCTAGTCGCCCGTTCAGGCGTTCCGCAAGCGCTTTGCGTCCGCGCGCATGGCGGCGGCCAAAGGCGGGTCATCCGTTGCGATGGCGTCCAGTCCAAGCGTGGGGTCCAGCGCCCGCTTCAGGCTGGGCGCGTGATTCGCCGCCCAGACGGACAGGCGCAGCCCGGCGCCCTTCACGTCCTGCGCCACCTCGGGACGCAGCACCGCGATGGATACGCCCAGCTCGCCGGCACCGCAGGCCCGGCAGGCGGCCACCAGGTCCACGGCGCGCATGGCCGGGACCAGGCGGTCCTCGACGAGCAGCACTGTCTCGCGGAAGCCGCCCATCGCCGCGGCCTCCGCCACCACGGCGGGGGCGAAGGACATCAGCACGCAGCGCGCCCGGTCGGGGATGGCATGCGCGGCGGCACGCAGCAGGCCGGGATAGGGGGTGCCCGCGCCGTCCTGCTTGACCTCCAGGCGCAGGATCTTCCCGCCCTCCTGGATAGCGCGCGCGGCCTCGCGCAGATGTGGCACGGGCTGGCCGCCGGTGCCGCGCACGCGCACCCGGCGCAGCGCCTCCCAGTCCAGCGCGCAAACCGGGCCGGTGGCGTCGGTGGTGCGGTTCAGCGTCGCGTCGTGCATCACCACCGGCTCGCCGTCCCGGCTGGCGTGGATGTCCAGTTCCACCTGCTCGGCCTCGAACCCGCAGGCCTCGCGGAAGGCCAGCAGGCTGTTCTCCGGCCAGAGGAAGGCGCCGCCGCGATGGCTGGCGAGTTCGGGATTCGACATGCGGGCGTGTCGCCCTGCCCGCCCGCGGGGTCAAGCCTCCTCTAAGGCGTGGCGCAAAGCGGCCGCCAGGTTGGCGCCGAAGCGCGGCGCATCCATCAGCGGCGAGCCCCGCATCAGCCCGCGCAGCCCAGCACGGGTGGCGGCGAGCGCGGGCAGGTCGCCCACGGCGGTGAGGGCGCGCGCCACGTAGCCATCCACGTCCGCCGCGCACCAATCCGCCATGCCGAGCGAGGTGAGGTGCGACAGCGCGTGCCGCCCCGCGAAATGGGCACCGGCGAGCGCCACCACGGGCACCCCCATCCACAGCGACTCGCAGACGGTCAGCCCACCCGAGTAGGGGAAGGCGTCCAGCGAGACGTCCACCTCGCGATACGCGGCCAGCAGCCGCTCATGCGTCAGCGGTCCGTGCAGTTCCAGCGCGTCCGCCGGGATGCCGTCGGCGGTGCAAAGATCGGCGAAGGCCGCGCGTGTCGGGGCATCGCCCAGGGCGTGGGTGTGCAGCCGCAGCCTGGCCCCTGGCACGGCGCGCAGGATGGCGCCCCAGGCGCGGCGCGTGGCCTGCGTCACCTTGTGCAGGTTGTTGAAGCAGCCGAAGGTCACGTACCCCCTGGCAAGCGCCGGCAACGGGCCGGCCTCGGGCGCATAGGGCGGCGCCTCGTAGCAGACGTAGCCGTCGGGCAGGGTCAGCAGCCGCTCGGTGTAGAAGGCCTCGAAGCCCGCCGGCGTTTCCCGCGCGTCGGTGAGCATCCAGCCGATGCCGGGCACGCCGGTGCTGGCGGATTGCGCGCCCACCCATTTCACCTGCGCCGGCGCGGGGCGGAAGCGCAGGGCGGCGGCGCGTCCGCCCTCGCCATGCCCGCCCATCTCCAGCAGGATGTCGAGGTCTAGGGCCCGCAGCCGATCGGCCAGCGCCCGGTCGTCCAGCCCGGCCGGCAGGTCGTGCCACTCGGCGGCCGCGGCGCGGAAACGGCGGGCCAGCGGGTCGTCATGCCGCCGCAGCGATGCCATGACGAGGTCGAAGCCATGGGCCGGCAACTGCTCCAGCCCGGCCAGCCCGAGCCAGCCCACGGGATGGCGCCCGAGCCCGGGTGACAGCACCCCCACCCGCAGCCGCCTTCCGCCCGCCGGCCGCCGCGGCGGCGGCGCAGCGCCCTCGGGGCTCCAATGGCGGTGGAGGCTGCGCGCGTGGCCGGCAAGGGTAGCCGCCCCGGCCCCGCCCTCCGCGTAGGGGCCGAGCGCCGCCAGCAGGTGCAGGTCACGCTGCGGGCCCGGCGGCAGCCCATGGGCAAGGGCCAGCGATTCCTCCTGCCTGCCCTGCGCGGCCAGCACCATGGCGAGGTTCAGCCGCATTCCCTCGTCCGGCCCAAGGTCGCGGATCGCCGCGCGATAGGCATCAGCCGCCTCCGCGAGGCGGTGGCACCGGTACAGGGCATCCGCGTGGCCGATCCGCAGCCCGACGCTGTCCGGCCGGAGGCGGATGGCCGCCGGGAAGGCCTCGGCCGCCTCCGCCCACGCGCCCGCGCCGTGATGCGACTCGGCCAGGCCGGCCGCGGCGGTGGCGTCGGCCGAGTTGAGCAGCGTCGCGAGGCGCCACAGGGCGGTCGCCCCGGCGTCATCGCCGGCGGCAGC